>JAUXWL010000536.1 GCA_030680155.1 Anaerolineales bacterium | reverse complement strand
CAGCAATTCCAAATCTGAATCTAACAATCTCAACGCAAAGCCGCCAAGACGCTAAGATTTTGACCTTTCCTCGACGGAATCGGCAAGAGTACCATCTGGCGCAGGGGCAATCCTAAAAAAGCCTTGCGGCCTTGCGTCTTTGCGATAAGGTTTGGCATCTTTGCCTTCTACACAATTTTAGATTTGGAATTGCTGTCCAGAAAGAGCCGTATTTTCGAGGCGAAACCGAACGGAAATGGCTCAGCTCCTTGAAATGACTTATGAGCGAAAAGAAAAAGCGCCATCCTGAGCATCCTGTTCTCGGATATTCGCGGCTTCACCACCCTCTCGGAAAAACTCACCCCTGAAGAAGTGGCGGCTCTGCTCAACCCGTACCTGGAGGCCATGTCCAAGGTCATTTACAGGCACGGCGGCACCGTGGACAAATACGAAGGCGACGCCATCATTGCCTTCTTCGGCGAACCCGTGCCCTACGAAGACCACGCCGCTCGCTCCATCCGCGCTTCATTGGATATGCGCGTGGCGCTTGCCGAACTCAAAGAGCAATGGGCGCAGGAATCGGAAAAACTGCAAGGCTGGCAACTCTAAGTCTCAGCCTGGATACTGTCACAGAAAACAGAGACAGGCCCAGGTCCAATAAAAATGCGGGATTGGTCAAAAATCCCGCATTTTTGTTTGTGAAGCACTTGTACCTAATTGTACAAAATCCGTTTTTTTGGTATAGTTATGAATATCCTATAAAAGGTGAGGGCACATGAACGCAGACAAAATACCAGATATCATCGTTGGGCGGCTTCCTGTTTACCTGCGCGCATTGCAGCGCATGGCAGACAAGGGTTTGAAAACCACTTCCTCCCAGGAGCTAGGCGAGCATGTGGGCATCTCTGCCGCGCAAATTCGCAAGGACATTTCGCAGTTTGGCGAATTCGGAAAACAGGGAACGGGCTATTCCATTGAGTTCCTCACAGATAAGCTGCGCTCGATCCTGAAGGTTGACCGCATCTGGGATGTGGTGGTGGTGGGCGCGGGCGATATGGGTCATGCGCTCGCCAATTATCAGGGCTTCAAGGATCGCGGTTTCCACATTGTAGGCATCTTCGACAACAACAAGGAAAAGGTCGGCGGCACGATCGGGAACTTCACCATCGAAGACACCGAGATCATGGTCGAACGCATCAAAGCCATGGGAGTCAAGATTGCCATGCTCACCGTCCCCGCCGCCGCCGCGCAGGACGTAGCCGAAAAACTCGTGCAGGCGGGCGTGCGCGCCATCCTCAACTACGCCCCCATCACGCTGAATGTACCCAACAACGTGAAAGTTCAATACATCGACCCATCCACTCACTTGCAAAGAATGACGTTCTATTTGTAAGCCACTTAAAAAAGGATAAAAGACTCGCTCGAATTTTTCACGGCGAGTCTTTTTTATTGGGATAGTGGACCGCTTCCAACGTCCTCGAACCTGTTCCTGACCAGCCTGCATTTATCTCCCCGATAAAAAAAACAGGCGACCCGTTTTCGGTCGCCTGTTCATCGTTTACGGACACTACACCTGCGGCAAATTCCTGCGAATGACGTTCAGCATCGTGAAGCTCCTGGCAGCGCCCTGCACCACACAAGTCAGGGGATTATCCACCAGATAGGCGGGAATGCCCAGCGACTTGGTCAGCAGTTTGTCGATTCCGCGCAGGAGCGCGCCGCCGCCGCACAAAGCCACGCCGCGATCAATAATATCGGAGACCAGTTCGGGCGGGGTTTTTTCGAGCACCTTGCGTCCCGATTCCACGATCTGTTTCAACGGTTCCTGCAAGGCTTCCACGATCTCGCCTGTGGTCAGGGTAACGGGGCGGGGTAAGCCGGTCACCTGGTCTTGTCCCTGCACTTCCATGCTGTTTTCGATATCCTGCGGAACCGCCGCCCCAATACGGATCTTCAACTGTTCGGCCGTTTGCAGTCCGATGATTACGCCGTATTTCCGGCGCACATAATTGACAATGGCATCGTCAAGGTCCATGCCGCCAGCGCGCAGGGTGTCCGCCGCGACGATGCCATACATCGCCATCACAGCAGTTTCGGTACACCCACCGCCAAGGCAGATAATCATATTTCCAGAGGGGGAATTGATCGGCAGGTCAATGCCAATCGCGGCAGCCAGCGGTTGTTGGATGAGGTACGCTTCACGGCTGCCCGCTTCCATGACCGCTTCGTACACGGCGCGGCGCTCCACGCTGGTGACGCCGAATGGGACAGTGACCATCACGCGCGGGCGGAAGATGCGCATCGAGCCGCTGACGCGCTGAAGCAGATAGGCAAGCAGGGTTTCCGTGATCTCGTAATCGGCAATGACCCCATTGCGAAGCGGACGCGCCACTTCGATATTTTCAGGGACTTTGCCGTACATGTCACGCGCTTCGATACCCGCTGCCACCATTTTCTGGTCATCCACTTCAATGGCAACAATGGTCGGCTCTTCCAACAACACCTGTGTGCCGTCGGCAATCCGCGTGAACATGGTACCCAGGTCAATGCCCAGGTCTTTTGAAAAGAGAGCCACTTGGGTCTAGTTCTCCGAAGTGGGCATTCTCATCCCACTTCCCTTGCGATAGCGTCGGACAGCATCCAACCGCAGGTTTGATTTACGCAGGGCGGCTTCCATGGCAAGATACGCATCGGTATCGACAGGAACACCCCTGGCAAGCGCTTCTTCGGCACGTTTGCGGGCGGCATCGGCGCGGGCTTCGTCAATTTCTTCCACATTTTCCGCGGCATCCGCAAGAATGGTAACGATATCGGGTTGAACTTCCGCAACGCCGCCAGCAACAGTGAAGAGTTCCTCCTTGCCGCCTTTGCGAACTTTGATGATGCCATACTTCAAGGTGGTAAGTACCGGCGCATGTTTCGGCAGGATGCCCATCTCACCGCCCGCACCGGGAATCACAACAATATCCACATCATCTGCGAATACAGTGCGGTCCTGCGAGACAATTTCACATCGAATGGTCATGGTTTCAATCCTTACGGGTTACGAATCACGTGATGCGTAATTCGTAACCCGTAATTTGTAAATGATTAAGCCTGCGCCAGTTTTTCAGCGCGTTCGCGCACGTCCTCGATGGTACCAGCCATCATGAACGCCTGCTCGGGCAGGTCATCGCACATGCCGTCGAGGATTTCACGGAAACCGCGGACGGTGTCCTTGATGGGCACGTAGCGGCCATCGATACCCGTGAACTTCTCCGCCACATAGAACGGCTGGGAGAAGAAACGTTCGATCTTGCGGGCGCGGGAGACAACCAGTTTGTCGTCTTCAGAGAGTTCGTCGATACCGAGAATGGCGATGATGTCCTGCAAGTCCTTATAGCGCTGGAGGACGCGCTGCACTTCACGCGCCGTCCGATAGTGCTCTTCGCCCACGATATTAGGATCAAGAATTCGGGAGGTTGAAGCGAGCGGGTCCACGGCGGGGTAAATACCCTTTTCCACAATGGAGCGTTCGAGCGCGATGGTCGCATCCAGGTGGGTAAAAGTCGCCACTGGCGCGGGATCGGAGTAGTCATCTGCGGGCACGTACACGGCCTGCATGGAGGTGATGGAGCCGGTGCGGGTGGAGGTAATGCGTTCCTGAAGCTCGCCCATTTCAGTGGCGAGAGTAGGCTGGTAACCCACCGCGGAAGGCATACGACCCAGAAGCGCAGACACTTCGGAACCAGACATGGAGAAGCGGAAGATGTTGTCGATGAAGAGCAACACATCCTTGCCTTGATCGCGGAAGTATTCCGCCATCGAGAGCGCGGTCAGCGCAACACGCAAGCGCACGCCGGCGGGCTCGTTCATCTGTCCATACACCATGACCGTGTCTTTCATAACGCCAGATTCGATCATTTCGCGGTAGAGACCGGTGCCTTCACGGGTGCGTTCGCCCACGCCAGCAAACACAGAATTGCCTTCATGCACCGACGCCACAGAACGGATAAGTTCCATGATGATAACAGTCTTGCCGGTACCTGCGCCGCCAAAGATGCCAGTCTTACCACCCCTGGTGAAAGGCGCGATCAGGTCGATGACTTTCACGCCGGTTTCGAAGACATCCACCTTGGTGGATTGTTCAGAGAACGGGGGCGCCAGGCGGTGAATTGGATAGTACGAGGCAGCCTCGACATCACCCTTCTTGTCGATAGGGTGACCAAGCACATTGAAAATACGACCCAGGGTTGTAAGGCCCACAGGGACAGAGATTGGAGCGCCCGTTCCCTTTGCGGGGACACCGCGCTGCAAGCCATCGGTGGAGTCCATTGCCACTGTGCGGACCCAGTTATGACCAAGATGCTTCTGCACTTCAAGAACCAGCGTATCCTGATTCTCACGATCCACTTCAATCGCTTCATACAGTTCGGGGATGCTGCCAGCTGGGAATTCAACATCCACCACACCGCCAAGAATTTGTACGACACGGCCGTTTGCGTTTGCCATGATTTTTCCTCCAGTTATTTCGCGGCAAGCGCTTCTGCGCCGCCGACAATATCCAAAATATCGTTGGTGATCGCCTGTTGGCGAACCTTGTTATATGCCAGTTGCAGCGCGCCGACGAGGTCCTTCGCGTTGTCGGTGGCATTGCGCATGGCGATCATGCGGGCCGCATGTTCGCTTGCCTGCGATTCAAGAACCGCCTGATAGACCTGCAAAGCCGTAAAACGCGGGATGATCTCATCGAGAATCTCGCGCTGGTCGGGCTCATATTCGTATGCCGCAGCAGGGCCGTTGTTGGATTTGTGTTCATACTCCTCCACACGTCCTTCACCGCCAAGCTCAAGCGGAAGCAGTTTCTTGACTGTCGCAATCTGACGCCCCATATTGACAAAGTCTGTGTAGACGAGATAGACCTCATCCACATTGCCTTTGAGGAACTCATCCACTACCATGCGTCCGATTGCAGAAACATCCATGAAAGAGGGTGCAGGGGGAAGGTTGCTGAAATCTGCAATGACATTCTTGCGGCGGCGGAGGAGCAGGTCTCTGCCCTTCCTGCCGACGGCAATGTATTGGACGGGTACAGGGTTTTGGTCAAAGCGCTGTGCCGTAAAACGGATCACGTTGGAATTGTATGCGCCTGCCAGACCACGGTCACCGGTGATCACCACCACAAGGGTGCTGCCCACGGATTTGTGCTGGGAAAGCAGCGGATGCAGGCTGTCACGTCCCGGTTGTTCGGCGACGTGTTTCAAGACCTGCCACGCTTTTGTTGCATACGAGCGAGTTGCCATCACCGCATTGATTGCCTTGCGGACCTTGCTGGCGCTCACTGTTTCCAAAGCGCGCGTGACCTGCGAAATATTTTTTACGCTCTTTATTCGGAGCCGCATTTCACGGGCGGAAGCCATAGTTTAGTCCTTTAGTCCTTAGTCTGGTAGTTCGTTCGTCTCTTGTCGCTTCGTCAAGTAGTCTTTGACCATGCGACCATCTGACTATTCGACTAAACAACCCAGCCTGTGCGGAAGCCGTCGAGGGCTTTCGCCATGGCGGCGCGGTTGTCGTCGGTGATGGCTTTCTTCGCCACAATGTCCTTGCCGACTTCCGGGTGGGAGGTTGCCATGTAGCGGACGAGATCGGTCTGCCACTGCCCCATCTTCTCAAGCGGTACGTTATCGGCATAGCCGTTGGTCCCTGCAAAAATGACGATGACCTGTTCTTCCATTTCCATCGGCTGATACTGAGGCTGCTTGAGGATTTCCTGCATACGCTGACCGCGGCTCAATTGCTGCTGGGTGGATTTATCAAGGTCGGATGCCATCAACGCGAACGCCGCCAACTCACGATAGGCAGCCATATCGAGGCGCAAGCGACCTGCCACCTGCTTCATGGCTTTGGTCTGGGCATCGCCACCCACACGGGAGACCGAAATACCCACGTTCACCGCAGGGCGGATGCCCGCATTGAACAGGTTGCCTTCGAGGTAGATCTGACCGTCTGTAATGGAAATCACGTTCGTGGGGATATACGCGGAAACGTCACCGAGGAGTGTTTCAATGATAGGCAGGGCTGTAAGCGAACCGCCGGTGCCTGCAACTTTCACGATCTTGTGCCCATCACCCAGAGCCTTGGCGGCCTCTTCCGCCTCATGCCTGGAAAGTGGACCTTCATACACTTTGCCGTCCACGCCATCCCTGACATCGGCAAACTCGCCGCTAAAATCGCTCTTTGTGATCACATATTTGTTCGCAAGGCGGGCGGCACGTTCGAGCAGGCGGGAGTGGAGATAGAACACATCACCAGGATAGGCTTCACGTCCGGGCGGACGGCGGAGCAGCAGGGAAACCTGACGGTATGCCCATGCATGTTTGGAAAGATCATCATAAATGATCAGCGCATCGCGTCCCGATTCCATGAACTCTTCACCGATGGCACAGCCGGAGTAAGGAGCAATGTACTGCAACGCGGCAGATTCATCCGCGGCGGCGACCACGATGATGGTGTGATCCATCGCGCCGTTCATTTCAAGGATACCCAGGGTACGGGCCACTGCGGCTTTCTTCTGTCCCACCGCAACGTAGATACAAACCACGCCCTTGCCCTTTTGATTGATGATCGTATCGATTGCAACAGCGGTCTTACCGGTCTGACGGTCACCAATGATCAACTGACGCTGACCGCGGCCCACGGGGATCATCGAGTCGATGGATTTGATACCGGTCTGCACCGGGGTATCCACATCCTGACGTTCCACCACACCCGGCGCCATGCGCTCGATCGGGCGGAAGCCCGTCGTTGCAATGGGACCCCTGCCGTCAATCGGCTCGCCCAGAGCGTTGACCACGCGTCCGATCATGGCATCACCCACGGGGACGGAAGCGATGCGTCCGGTTCCACGCACGGTCATGCCTTCGGTAATACCTTCATAGGCTCCCATCACGATCACGCCGACGCTGTCCTTTTCAAGGTTGAACGCCGTGCCCATGACGCCATTCGAGAACTGCACAAGTTCCTGCGCTCTTACATTCGCAAGACCCTGCACGCGGGCAATGCCATCGCCCGCTTCCACCACAGCGCCAAAATCGCTGACGCTGAGTTCAGGCTTAAAGCCTTCGATTTGTTTCTGCAAATCACCAGTGATCTGCTTGATCAAGTCTGACATTCGGTAGCCTCCACCAGATTTCGTTTTACGTACAAGAACCCGGATAAGGGGCTTATCCGGGTATATGTGTTATTTTCCGCCTGTTTCGCTCAAAAAAACTCTTCGTGAGCGACGGTACAAGCGAGCCAATAATACCTGAAAGGCGGATGATTGTCTAGCTACAATCCAAAATTACCTTAAGAAATCATACGCACCTCCTCATCTGCGCTATGATTGCCCATTCAATGAAGCGCATTCGCTGTCACAAGGAGAAATTCTGAATGAAACGGTACTGGAAAATCGCCGTTCTCGCCAATATCAAGGATGACAACCAACCCAAGCCCGAAGGAGTCCCCCCAGACGCCTTTGCCGACTTCGACCACATCGAGACAGTGGACTCGCTTCGCGCCGCGCTCGAAACGGACGGCCACACTACAGTCTTCATCCACGCTGACAGAGAGCTGCCCTACGCCCTCCGTAAGGAAAAGCCCGATATTTGCTTCAACATTGCCGAAGGTCTCGGCGGCGATGCGCGCGAGGCGCAAGTCCCCGCCCTGCTGGAAATGCTCGGCATCCCCTACACCGCTTCGCGAGTCCTCACCAACGGCATCTCGCTCGATAAAACCCTCACCAAACGAATCTGGCGAGACCGCCGCCTGCCCGTGGCGCCCTTTCAGGAATTCAACATCGGAGACGAACCCCTGCGCTCCGACCTGAAATTTCCACTCTTCGTCAAGCCTGCGCGCGAAGGCACCGGCATGGGCGTGGACATGAAAGCCATCGTCAAGGACGAAAAGGAACTGCGCGAACGCGCCCAATACATTATTAACGCATACCAGCAGCCCGCCCTCGTGGAAACCTTCCTGCCGGGGCGTGAATTCACGGTTGGCACGCTGGGTCGTGCGGATGCAAAAAAATATTCCCGCCACCCCGAATGGTACGAGAAGGATGGCTTCCACCGTTTCCCCCTGCTTGAATTGGACACCACCCGCTCCGACGAACCCTGGGTCTATACCAATGAAGCCAAATCCAAAGATGTCGGCGCGGATGGCGTGCCCGGCTTCTTCTGCCCTGCCGATGTGGAACCGGAACTGGCGAAGAAACTGAAACACCTTGCCCTGCGCGCCCACCAACTACTTGGCGCGCTCGATGTCTCCCGCACAGACATCCGCCTGGATGAAGAAGGCAGCCCGCGCCTGATCGAGATCAACACCCTGCCCGGTCTCACCCCCGATTACAGCGACCTGTGCCTGCAAGCCGCCGCTGAGGGCATCCAATACAAGGACCTGGTGCTGGAAATCCTCTACCTCGGAGCCAGCCGCTGGGGCATGTTGGAGCCGCGGGAAGATGCGCAAGAAACACCAAAGAAAAAATAGGCGTAAATCTAATCATCATCATCATCATCATCATCATCTTCTTCTTCGTGCTCGCGTCCATCCGCATGACAATCCACGCAGTTCTCGAAATTGGAAATACCTTCTTTACGATGCTCTGCCGCAATATTGGCAGGAGTATGCTCATGACAGCCATAGCAGGTATAGGTAGTTAAATTATTTGGGTGACAGGTGGCGCACTTGTTATTCGCACCTTCATGATTCATGGGGAAGGTGTGCGGTCCGTTATAAGATGCGGGATCCCATGCACTGGTGGAATGACAGGCAGCACAGTCCGTGCCAAATTGCCCGAAATGGGAAACAGGTTCGGTATGACAGGCGACGCATTCAGTGGGCGTACCTTTATACACACCTTTCCTGTGACAGGATTCGCACTCCACCCCGGCATGTGCGCCTTCCAATTTAAAATCAGACAGGTTGTGATCAAAACGGGCGGGTGTCCAACCTTCAGGCGAGTGACAGGACTCACATGCCGTGCCATAACCGCCTTCGTGAGTGTCGTCCGTCCGGTGACAGGCGTAGCAATCCTGCGGCGCGGAGCGCAGGTCACTGATTGTGCGCGCATTGACATGACACAGCGCACAATCCACGCTTGCATGTTTACCAAGCAGCGAAAAGCGATAGTGGTCATGGTCAAATGCATCGCCATAAGAATCGACGCCGTCGTGACAGGCAAGACAATCATTCCCGAAGGAGAGGAGATGAATCTGGGCGTAGACCATGTCCACCTGGCGGTGACAGGTCAGGCAGGAGTCTGAAGCGAAGGTGGTGGTGTCATCCGTGTGGCAGTCGGCACATTCGAAGGGCAGCCCATCCAGATTGCGTTGATGCCCCTCCAGCGAGTATCCCAATGCTTCGTGGGGGAAGGTGTTTTTGCCCAGTTCGGTGAGTGAAGCAGTTTTACCGCGATGATCGGGGTGGCAGTCTCGACAGGCAAGCGCGGGGCTTTTATGCGTGATGATGCCGTGCAGTTCCGCAACTGTGAGCATTTGCGCGGCGATCTCGGTGTGACATATAATGCAGCGCTCTGCCATCACTTCACGTTCCCACGGCGCGGTATGACACGCCTTACATTCCCGAATTTGAGCATGAGAATTAACGCCGCCGAGCGTTTCACCCTGCTGGTCATTGAGGTCGCCGGAACCGAACATTTGCCCGCCATTGGCAAGCGCGACGCCCACCAACACAAAGACCGTAATGAACGCGGCGATAAGACCTGTGCCCGTAAGGCATCCGAGACGATTATTGTTCATGTCCGCCTCCTATTTCAGGAACGTGGCGTAATACAACGCCCCGCCGATATGAACGAACGCGGAGATGAACAAGGCAATCCCAATGGGAATGTGTACCGTATGCCAAAGCGCCATTAATTTACGCGCGCGTTTCAGCGCCTCTTGAGAAAGCGTGCCTTCGATCTCCAAGCCATCCAATGTGCGGGGGATGCGGGTGAAAATGTATCGCCCGATAAATCCGCTGACGACGATGATGACTGTCAGCAGCGTGGTTGCGCCTGCCAGCCCATTGAACTTCCAGGAGGTGTGGAGCAATACCATGTATGGACCAACCAGCCCCATGAAGATGTGAAATTTCAGCCAGGTGGAAAGTTTTCCCCACGCAGCAAATCGGACGCGCTTGCGCAGACTATAGAATGTCTCGGTCATCAGCATTAGGAGGAAACCGATGATGCCAATGGTGTGGCCAAATAATTCACTGGCAGCGGGGATGTCTCGATTAAGAAACACCACCACCCCATACCCGCCCGTAATCAACACACAAAATAAAAACGCAAACCATAGTTCCCTGTTTCCTCGCAGCATGCCTGCCTCCCAAAATTAAATTGACTATTTTTCAGATTTCAAATTTGACCAAAAATCGACGACAACATCGGCTATTTTGGCATCGCGGGTGAGTAATGCCTCGCGCATGGGGGAAATATCCATTTGATTTGCAATAATTCTTTGCAGCGGCATGGAAAGTGTTTGATCCCCCATCACTACCGCGCCAATCAATTTATTTTCGCCGACTAAAATCCGCACGCGGTTGATATCAAATCCGCTTTGGGCGACGATGGCGTTGGGAAGTTCACGCCAGGTTTCGCTATCGCCGCGCGCAATGCCGATGAGGTCATCATCCCGCCCATGCCCGACGGCGCCGATGATGGTGGTTGTTAAGCCGGCCAGTCTTGTGATGTTAAATGGCATGGATTTAATATACGGCTGCGCTTGCCCCGCCATATTTAGACCTGCTGCATCTCCCTGCTCGCGGGCAACACCCCACAGGCTGTCTAAAATTGAATGACCGCTGATGGGGTCGTAGACCTGTGCCACATCGCCTGCGGCATAAATACCCGGGTCGTTCGTCTGCATGAATTCGTTCACGAGGATGCCACGCTCGGTGGCAAGCCCGGCATCACGCGCCAGTTCCACGCGCGGCTGGATGCCGATGGCATAGGCAAGCAGGCTGCATTTGAGCGTCTGTCCATTTTTCAAACGGACGGAGTTCACCTGGCCGGATTTTCCAATAATTTCGCGCAACTCCGAATGGAAGTGCAGCGTTATGCCCTCCTCCTGCAAACGCGCTTCGATGATGCGCGATTCGTGTTCATCCAGAACGCTGCTCCAGTAGCGGTCTCCGCGCAATAAATAATGGACGTGCATACCGCGCGCGCGCAGACCTTCGGCCAATTCGAGGGCGGTGATGCCCCCACCCACCACAATGGCGGTACGCCCACGTTTGGCGAGTTTGAGGATGTGACGCGCGTCGTTCAGATGATCGAGTTTCACCACACCTTGCAGGTTCGCACCTGGAACGGTCAGGGGCGAGGCAGCAGCCCCAGTCGCAATCAACAGCCTGTCGTACGTCAGAAGCGAATTGTCATCCAATTGCAGGGAGGTTTCATCCCGCAGAATTCTCGTCACGCGGGCTTTGCGGTAGATGAATCCCAGCCGCTTGTAATCTTCGCGCGTTTTGGGGAACAGGGTTTTATCGGATAGCTCACCAGTGAGGAAATACGCCAGCCCGGGGCGGGAATAAAACCCGTGCGGGTCGTCGCCCAGCATGATGATCTCTGCGCCCCGCTCCACGCTGCGAATTGCTTCCACAGCCGCAATCCCTGCCGCGCCTGTGCCGATGATGACATATCTCATTTCGCCCCCTCATTGAATAGATCGGTGCGCTCAAAACGCAGCGCCCCGCGCGGACAACGCGCCACGCACTCGCCGCAGGTCAGGCATTCGCTGCGGTTGATGGAATCACTGCGCCATACATACGCGCGCACGTCAATTTCAATCGGACAGTTGTACGAGCAAATACCACACTGCACACAACGCGAAGCATCCGGGACGACGTGCCCTTCTGCAAGCGTTATGCGTTTTCTGGAACTACGTTTAAAGATATTCAAAAATGCCAAAGGTTCACCTGTTTTATGGTCATATCCGTAGGGGAAAAGTTGCTGCCTGTGAAAAATTGTAGTACTTTATTCAGATGCGAGTAGTGACAAATGTAATAAAGCAATTTTTCTTCACAAAATTCACGCAGTTGGGCTAAGAGAGCGTTTCTTAAGTCAGACCCTAAAGGTTTTCGCCGCAAAACAGAACCATAATTTGCAAAAAAGCGCCCACAAAACGGCGTTTTCGTAACCGTGGGAAACCATTAGGGTCTTTGCCTACGAGTTAAGAAACAGTCTCTAACAGGTACTACAAACAAAAACAGGGCTATCTCACGACAGCCCTGTCCATATTGCAAAACCTATACCCAGCGCGGTCACAAATTGCGCTTTTTCAGAGGGCGGAAAGCGCAATTTGTACCCTACGGGCATGATATACCCTACGGGCATGATATACCCTACGGGCATGATATGACCGTGGGCATTATATGCCAATCTTATGCGAGGGGCACCACATTGGCGGCTTGCAAACCTTTGGGGCCTTCCTCAACGGAAAACTCCACTTTCTGTTCGGCCTCCAACTTGCGATAGCCATCGGTCTGAATGGCGCTGAAATGGACGAAAACATCCTCGCCGCCATCGCGCCCAATAAAGCCGTAGCCCTTGGTCGCATTAAACCACTTGACAGTTCCAACTAAACGTTCGGACATTTTTTATTTCTCCTGCTGAAAAAAATTTTATGCCCGTCCACCTTCACGCTTTCAAAAGGCGAATCGGGCACGCGGCGCAAGATTATCACGCCTGTTAACGTGTGTCAAGAATGTTCGGAAAAACGATTGAGTTATTTTTCACCCAACAAACGCAGGGGAATCAGCATCGGCGTTTTACGTTTGTACTCCGCATACGCCTCGCCAAAATCACGCAAAAGTTTGCGTTCCTCGAAGTACGCGCCGATGATGATGTAAAACGTCGCGCCGATATACAACGTCAGCGAATTCTGCGAGACGCTGGGACTCAGCCACAAAAACAGCAGACCGAAGGTGTAGAGCGGATGCCGCACCACGCGATACAACCCCCGCGTCACCAACTGACCTGGGTCCTGCTCCTCCGCCCCCAGCATTTGACTCAGCCCAATGAAAGACAGGACATCCGTCTGCAGGAAAGCGGCGAAGAGCAACAGCGCAGAGGCCGCCTGCCCCGCCACCATCCCATACCGCCACGGCACAGGGACTTCGTACGCAGGTTGGCCGGGCAGCGCCGCCACCAAATACAAGATCGGCGCGAAACTGATCGCTGAAAAGGCGTTGTAACCCAAACGGTATAAACGCATACCGGGTTTCCCCACCGTTCCACGCAGCATGTCTTTGAAGAAATGAGATGCCATGATGGAATGAACCACGCCCCAGATTGCCAGCGCCAGAAGAATAATGAAGATGCTCATGGGTGTTTGGATGCTGTTAGGGCGGATTTTGTTACGAGAAAAGACTTTACCTGCCTTTCCGCTATGCAATTTAGCTATAGGCGCCAACAGTTTTATAGAATTATGGTTATGACGTCCGACACTATATGTTTTGTGAAAAATATCACATAATAAAGACCAATGATCGCTTCCATAATCAGGTTGTTCCTATCGCCAAAAACCAGTCACATGAAACCATACCTTCCTGAAGAAGTTCAAAATTCAGCTGAACACGAGGCAGCATTCTTTAGGGTGCTGGGTAACTCACAGCGGATATTAATTCTATGGTTCATTGCAGACCGGGCACGGACAGCCAATGAAATTGCCTTGGCCATTGGAGCCTCCCTGGCAAGCACAATACACCACCTCCGTATTTTGGAATTCAATCATTTGATGGAAATTCGAAGAGAGCGCAACAATGTTTACTACTATCTTGCAGATAATGAAACAGCCCGGAATTGTCTAATTTTCAAGCATAAGCCCAAAGAAATGTTGATGGAAATCAACTTGGTCTAAATAATTTGATTCAAAAAAAGGAGATAAAGATGGATACCACAATTGATCTTAATACCGTCAAGGCAGTCAAAGTCGTGGATGCCCGCGCAATGGCCTGCCCCGGACCCCTGCTGGAAGCAAAAAAAAGCATGGGAGCTGTCAAAGTCGGCGAGATTCTTGAAATCTGGTCCGGTGATAAGACCACCCGCGATAACCTCTCGCGCTGGTGCGCCAAGCTCGGCCATGAATATCTGGGCGTAATTGATGAGGGCGGTTATGACCGGTTGTTTGTTAAACGCATGATATAGAGAATTGCCGATAGGGTATTGGACCGTTAACAAGAAAACTGTCCATCCGGTACTCTTGCAATCTTGCCGGACTTTTCCCCATAAATCCAGCAAAAGGAATTTCTATGTCAACAAACGAAGGAAAACCAAAAATTCTGATCCTGGCGACACTTTCTGGAGGGTATCGGGGAGCCGATTCTACGGGTCAATCGCACCTGGAATATCCACCAAACACGTACATCCTGCCAGTGATGAGCGCAGCGATATTTCGCGAATCGTTCTATCTTAAAGCTTTTGAGCGCGGCTTTGACGGCATTATTGTGATGTATAGCGGCACCGATAGTCCTTACAAGGGCGAGTCGGAACGCACCGCCGTAATCGTAAATAGCGCCTATGAGTTGATGAAGAAACAGGAAATTGACCTCCGCCGTTTGAAGTTGGCGGCCATCTGCACAGTCTGTGTGCGCCCGTTCCTGAATGAAGTCAACAAGATGAATGAGTTGTTGGGGCAAATCGGTCCGCTGCAGCACAAGACCCCCGCAGTTCAACCCGTTCGGTGACCAAAGAGGAGACCGATGATGACAAATACTTTGAAGATCGATGCTCTGGTTGTTGGCGGGGGAATTGCCGGGATGCAAGCCTCGCTTGACCTAGCCGACCAGGGTTATCAAGTTGCGCTGGTGGAGAAGAATCCCAGTGTCGGCGGCATGATGGCCGGGTTGAGCAAAGTTTTCCCCACCCTGGACTGCTGTTCCTGCATCACCACCCCAAAGATGTCGGCAGTGGCACACCATGCGAATATTTCCCTGATGACCTACAGCGAAGTGCAATCCGTTATGGGCAACGAGGGCGACTATCAAGTCCGGGTAATGAAGAAGCCTCGCTACGTGATCGAAGACGAATGTTCTGGTTGCCGCTCTTGTGAGATGGTCTGTCCCCTGGATTTGCCGGACTATGATAACGAATATGGGCGCGGCGCGCATCGGGTGATCTACGTGCCTTTTTCGACTGCCGTGCCACAAAAAGCCTTGATTGACATTGATAACTGCATCTACTGCGGCAAATGCCTCAAAGCCTGCACCACAAATGCCATTGATTTCGCCCAGCAACCCGAGTATGTGAATATAGAAACAACCTCCATTGTCCTGGCGACGGGATATAAAACCACTCCCTATGACGCCAAAAAAGAATATGGCGGCGGACGGCTTCGCAACGTGGTGCATGGCATGATGGTCGAACGACTGCTGGCGCCCACCGGGGCTTACGGCCGCCAATTGCGGCCATCGGATGGCAGGCAGCCCGATAACATCGCTTATGTTCAGTGTGCCGGTTCGCGCGACCTAACCCTCGGCGTGGATTATTGCTCGCGGGTTTGCTGTATGTACGCCATCAAACAAGCCATGCTGCTGGCTGGCGCCTTGCCAATGGCTGATATCACCATCTACTACATGGACATCCGCGCCTTTGGAAAAGGGTACGAGCAGTTCTACGAGAATGCCAAGGCCATGGGGATTCAATTCGTCAAGGGCAAGGTGGCGCGAATTACCGAGGATGAGAATCAGAATCCCATCCTGCGCGTGGAACTGATTGACCAAAACTCCCGTGTTGTCGAGCGCAAGCACGATCTGGCGGTGCTCTCAGTGGGAATGCTCCCCGGCTTTGATCCCAATTCGATGTATGGAGTTCCCGTGGATAAGGACGGTTTCATCAAAGCGCCGAATCCCAATATTTCGCCAACGCTGACCATGCGCGAGGGAATTTTCGCCACTGGCACAGCCACAGGGCCAATGGATATCGTGGATTCGATCATTACTGCCGGCGCTGTCGCCGCCGAAGCCGCAGCCTATATTCAATCTCATAATGGACACCGTCAATTGGTCGCCGAGCAAACAGAAAGGAGCGTGACCCATGCCTGAGAAGGACGAGAGCCAAGCCAAGCCCAGGGAAGAACCGCGCATCGGCGTATACGTCTGCAACTGCGGCGGCAATATTGGAAATGTGGTGGCGTGCGACAATGTGGCTCGCGTGTTGGGCAAACTCCCCAATGTAGTGACCTCCCATAGTCACATGTTCATGTGCTCCGACCCCGGTCAAAATTTGATCATAGATGACATCAAGGAAAAGGGTGTCAACCGCGTGGTGATTGGAGCCTGCTCCCTCTTCCTGCATGAACAAACCTTTCGCAGTGCGGTCGAACGAGCGGGGTTAAACCCCTACCTGTATTACCATGTTGGGCTGCGGGAACAAGTCAGCTGGGTGCATCACGACAACCCCAAAGAGGCAACCGACAAAGCCACGCGCATGATGATGGGAGGAATTGCCAAAGCCCGGTACATGCGCCCGCTGGAACCAGTGCGCCTGGATGCCGGAAAACATGCCCTGGTCATTGGCGGCGGCGTGGCAGGCTTACGCTCTGCGTTGGATATTGCCCGTCGTGGTCTGCAAGTCACCCTGATAGAGAAAAGCCACTATTTAGGCGGACACATGGCACAGTGGGAACGTGTCTTTCCGACACACCAGAAAGCCCGCGTGCTGCTTAAAGAATTAATCGAACGTGTGCTGGCTGAACCCAATATCACCATTCATACCGGCGCGCAGGTTGTGCGCACGCAAGGCTATGTGGGAAATTTCCAGATCAAAATCCGCCAGGAGCCGCGCGGCGTGCATGGCGCCTTCCCCAACGAGCAGGAAGCTGTCGCGGTCTGTCCGATCAAGCAGCGGCGCGAGTTCGATTATGGACTTTCGACCCGCAAGGCGATCTATCGCGCTTATAACGGCTGTGTGCCTGAAAGCCTGGTCATCGATTGGGAAAACTGCACCAAATGCGGCGAGTGTGTCAAGGTCGCGCCGGAAGGCATGATAAACCTCAACGAGGAAGCCCGCGAATTTGATCTTAAAGTTGGCGCGGTGGTACTGGCGACCGGCTTCAAACCCTATGAACCCCTTTACGGTGAAATGGGTTGGAAGGAGTTCCCCGAGGTGATTACCCTCGCGCAACTCCATCGTTTACTGGACGATGAAGGTCCCAGCGACGGCAAGTTCTACTGGAACGGGCATCCCGTTAGGGATGTAGCCATCATTCATTGTGTAGGCAGCCGCCAGATCGAAGGCGTGCATCGTCCGCAGCCGGATGGAAACGTCAATAACTATTGCTCGCGGGTTTGCTGCACCGCTTCAATGAGCATGGCAGCCTTGATCCGCCAGAAAGCCCCCGATGCCAAGGTGTACGACATCTACGAAGATATTCGCACCTATGGCCGCGGGCATGAAGATTATTATCGCAATGCAGGCAAAGAACAAGTGACTTTCCTGCGCTATTTTGCCGAAGAAATCCCCGAAGTCATGCGGGCTGACGAAAGCGCTGACCGCCCCTTGTTGGTCAAGGTCAAGGATCATCTGACCTGGGGCGAGACAATCGAACTGCCCGTAGACCTGGTTGTGTTAGCCACTGGCATGATGCCCAACCCGGTGGATGACCTGATCGGGATGTTCAAGGTCTCCCCGGGAAATGACCGCTTCCTGCTGGAAGTACACCCCAAACTGCGCCCGGTGGAAACGGCAGTCAACGGCATTGTGCTGGCTGGAACCGCCCAGGGACCAATGAATATCCAGGAGAGTTGTGCAGCCGCTGGAGCTGCAGCCTCCAAAGTCGCCGCCCTGCTCATCCAGGGAGAGGTGGAGTTGGAACCATTCGTGGCTGTGGTGGACCCGGAACGATGTAACGGAAGCGGCAAATGCATCGAGCATTGTCCGCAGGAAGAAGCCCTCACGCTGGAGACATTCACCGAAAACGGCAGGACATTCCAGCGCGCCGTGGTCACCCCGGCCAACTGCAACGGCTGCGGTGTGTGCGCAGGCGTTTGCCCCAACCGGGCCATTGATGTGGCGGGCTGGCGGCTGGATGAGTTCGAGGCGATGGTGGAAGCCATCACCGATGAAATCCCTGCAATGGAAGGTGCAATATGACAATAACCGATAAGGAAGCGGCTCAAAAACGGACCGCGATGCTGGCCGACCTGCGCAAGGAAAGGCGTGAAAAGGTGGAACATGCCCAGTCCCTGCTCAAAGGGCAACAGGCTGTTCGCAAGACACTCAGCCGCGTAATGCAGGGCGAACCGAGATCCATCCCCGAAATTGCCGCGGCCACCAACCTGCCGCCTCACGAAGTCTTGTGGCACATCACTGCCATGAAAAAGTATGGCGAGGTCGTTGAGGACGGCATGGATGAGGATTTTGCGTTTTATCTTTATCGCCTCGCGAAGGAGCCTATCCATGAGTAACCGCGCTGATCCCAACCTTCTCAAGGAATTGAAAAAATATGGCGAGGCGGAGATCGAGTCCTGCTTCAACTGCGGCAACTGCACCGCCATCTGCCCGCTTGCAACGGATGAAACACCGTTTCCACGCAACAACATTCGCATGGTGCAGTTGGGGTTGCGGGACCGTCTGATGAGCAGTTTAGACCCGTGGTTGTGCTACTACTGCGGGGATTGCTCGGCAACCTGTCCCCGTAAAGCAGAGCCCGGCGAAGCGCAAATGACCATGCGGCGCTGGCTGACTGCCCAATATGATTGGACCGGTCTGGCGCGCAAGTTCTACACTTCCCCAGTCTGGGAAATCGGCTCCATCCTATTTGTGAGCTTGTTCATGGTTTGGATGTTCGTGCTTTTCGCCGGTCCGATGGAGACCGACCATGTGGCGCTCAATACCTTTGCCCCCGTGCAGCGCATCCACTATGGAGACTGGGCGCTGGCGGCTTTTCTGTCGTTTTTCCTGCTGTCCAATGTTTTCAGAATGTACTGGCTGACTCTCAGGAAGGATGCAAAAGCCAAGATTCCCTTCCTGCTCTATGTCACCGAAGCCTGGACTCTGGTCCGTCACTTTGCAACCCAGAAAAAATTCGAGAAGTGCGATGAGAATCAAAAGGGTTTCTTCCAGAAGAAACGCTGGCGCAATCACTGGTTCCTGGTAAGCGGATACGTGCTGATGTTTGCCATGGTGGTGGGGTTCCTGCCCTGGTTCCAGACCGACAATATCTACCCGATCTATCACCCGCAACGCTGGCTGGGATATTACGCCACCATCGTGTTACTGTACGGAGGTTTTGACATCCTGTGGGGACGTATCAAGCAGGAACACCAGTCTCACCGCTTCTCGCACCTGAGCGACTGGATCTTTCCCATCCTCCTGTTGTTGACCACGATAAGCGGCATCATGGTGCATACCTTCCGCTATCTGGATTTGCCTCTCGCCACCTACTACACCTATGCGGCTCATCTGGTCATTCTGACTCCCATGCTGGTGCTGGAGGTGCCGTTTGGAAAATGGTCGCACCTGGCGTATCGTCCGCTGGCGGTTTACTTCCAGGCAATAAAAGAAAAAGCCAAACAGCGCCAGGAAGTCGCGGTTGGGGCGGTTGCGGCGGTTGCGGCCACAGATTAAAGTCCGATGTGCGTTGGCTCATTGTGTAGTCAAGCGGGCACGCGCATTGCAAAACGACAATCAAGGAGAAAATAATGAGCGAAGAAATGCAAGTTCCCAGAGCCGTCATCATGTGCAACCACGGTGACGCCGATAGCATCATGGCCGCCCTGATTATGGGCGCCGCCGCTTCCGCCACCGGTGATCAGGTGCTGATGTTCTTCCAGCCTGGCGCAGCCAAAATGCTGGTCAAGGGGGAATTGGAGAAACTCAATGGCTTGCCTGGCCTGCCTGACCCGATGTATCTGTACGATTCCATCGTCACTTTGGATGGCCGCTTTATCCTGTGCGAATTGGGACTGCCCAACAAAGGCATTAAAAAAGAAGACCTACGTGAGGAAGTCGAAGTACGCATGGCCGCTGATTTTCTGCTGGACGCCGAAGGCGCGCAGAAATTCTTTTCATACTAAACCGAATTAATCAAAAGGAGCTCCCGATGACCGAGACAACAATTACCCCCACCAAAACGATTGACGAATGCGGCAAGATTTGCCCCTACCCCGATGTGGACACAATGACCACGCTCAAGAAAATGAATAAGGGCGAAATCCTGGAAGTGTTGATTGATTACCCGCTTTCGGTGGAGCGCATTCCCCGCAGCGCCCAGAAGAACGGACACAAGGTTCTCAGCGTCACGCAGGTGGATGGTCCCACCCACAGCATCATCATCGAGGTGCTGGGACTGAAGTAACGCAACATTCATGTTGCCTGGCTGGCCGGGCGACACAAATCCCCATGCGGGGATGATGTATTGCAGTACAAAATTCATATCAAGGAGAATGTTATGACCCCCATCGTTTCTGGTTTGCTTGTCGGCGTGTTGTTCGGTTTTGCCTTGCAGCGCGGACGTTTCTGCATGAATTCCGCCTTCCGCGATATCATCCTGGGGCGGGACTTTACCCTATTCAAAGCCCTGGCTGCCGCCATCCTGGTTTCCATGATCGGCTTTTCGATCATGGCAATGACGGGCATCATCACCCTCGCTCCCAAGCCGCTCATGTGGGGTGGGAATATTGTCGGCGGACTGCTCTTCGGCGTTGGCATGGTGCTGGCTGGCGGGTGCGCCAGCGGAATCACCTACCGCACCGGCGAAGGCATGATGGGCGCAGTGATGGCTGTGCTTGGATTTGGGCTTTCCGCCATGATGGGAGCCACGGGTGTGCTAAACCCCATCCTCAAGTCCCTGCAAAACACCAAGATCATGACCGCCGATGACAAGCCCCTGACCCTCGCAAACATCGCCGGGCTGGACCTGAAAATTACGATGCTGGCGCTGGCAATTCTCATCATCGTCATTTGGGTGGTATTGGCGATGCGGAACAAGTCCAGTGAACAGAGCTTCGGCGGGAAGTCCAAATCGCTCGGCGAGGCCATCTTCAAAAAAGGCTGGAACTGGCTGCCGACAGGTATCGTGGTCGGACTGATCGGCATTTTGTCCTTCCCGCTTTCCGCGGCGGCTGGGCGCAACTATCCCCTTGGCGTTACCGGCGGCTGGGTCAACATCTTCCAATCGTTGATCAAGTGGCAGGCAGTGGTTGAGGAGAAGATTAAAGTCACTGCGCTCAACTGGGAAGGCGCGGAAGTGCTCGGTATCGTCCTCGGCGCGCTGGTCGCGGCCTTGATCGCAGGCGAATTTGCCATCCGCGCCCCGGAGCCGAAGATCCTCCTACAGACTCTCGCGGGCGGCCTGCTGATGGGCTTTGGCGCGGTTGTATCCAGCGGGTGCAACATTGGTCACATCCTGAGCGGCGTTCCGCAACTCTCGATCGGCTCCATCGTTGGCGGTCTTTCGATCGTTGCCGGCGGCTGGACGATGGCATATTTTATGTTCATCCGTCCCATGAATGCCTGATTGACTTTCCGTTATCTGTTGGAAATAAAGACTGGAGCCGCGCGCAATCGCGGCTCCAGTCTTTTCATACAGGCGTTTGAAGATTTCGTTCAAACTTACGTAGGACAAAATTAATTTTGTCCTACGCTTCAGGCAGGGAAAGAATATCCTTGTTTTCAGGCGCGTGAATGAACGCCCAGAACGCATCCCGCACCAGGTTGGGGTGTGATAACTTGCGGCGGGCGATGCAAATCCGGCGTTCCAGGTTCAATCCATCCACATCAACTTCGACAACACACCCCCACACCCGCGCATACGCCGATGCAATCCGTGAGACAAACGACGTCCCCACGCCGCCAGCAACGGCCGACACGATCGCCTCGGCATTTCCCACTTCCATCAGCACATTCATTTCATCGAACGAAATATCATGTTTAGCCAACTCCGATTGCAATACCTGCCGGGTGCCGGAGGCCGGCTCGCGCAAAATTATTGGCGCATCCAGTAGTTCAGCCGGTTCAATGGAATCCCGCCTGGAAAGCGGATGTTTTTCCGGCACGATAAATGAAATATGGTCAGTGAAGAAATACTGGCACTCCAAATCGTTCTCTTTTACTTCACTGCTGACCACACCCAAATCGGCATCTTCGGCGAGCAAGCGCGAAGCCATATCCTGTCGGACGCAGGGTTGGATAAAAATCTGGACACCCGGATATTGCTGACGAAAGCGCGCCGCCAAGTGTGGAAGTACATACTTGCCAGCCGTGGTGGTACATGCGATCCGCAATTGACCGACAATGGAATCCTGCATGCCCTGCATCATCTCCTGCACCTGGGTGGACTGCCGAATCATTTTGCGCGCCCAGGGAAGCAGGGTCATACCGGCATTGGTAATGTGAAGATGCGCGCCATCGCGCTCGAATAATTTCACATTCAATTCGGCTTCGAGATTCTGGATGTGCTTGCTGACCGTCGGCTGGCTGAGATGCAGGCGCTTCGCCGCCTCGGAACAACTCTGTGTTGCCGCCACCTGGATGAAAACGTTCAATCGGTTCATGTCAAGCATATCGAGCTCCTAAATCAAATGTACCGCAGGGGGAGCATCGTCAACAAGGACGGATGTCATGGTCTTGTATGACCTTCATCAAAAAGGAGAGACGTCATAGCAACGCCTCCAGGGTCGCCTTACGGTCACGCGCACAACCAGACGGGAGGTCAATCAGCAATTCCAAATCTGAATCTAACAATCTCAACGCAAAGCCGCCAAGACGCTAAGATTTTGACCTTTCCCCGACGGAATCGGCAAGAGTACCATCTGGCGCAGGGGCAATCCTAAAAAAGCCTTGCGGCCTTGCGTCTTTGCGTTAAGGTTTGGCATCTTTGCCTTCTACACAATTTTAGATTTGGAATTGCTG
>JAUXWL010000535.1 GCA_030680155.1 Anaerolineales bacterium | reverse complement strand
AAAGACGCAAGGCCGCAAGGCTTTTTTAGGATTGCCCCTGCGCCAGATGGTACTCTTGCCGATTCCGTCGAGGAAAGGTCAAAATCTTAGCGTCTTGGCGGCTTTGCGTTGAGATTGTTAGATTCAGATTTGGAATTGCTGCCCGTTCATCCAATCCCTTGCCAAACTCAGCGGTCAGTTGCCTGGCAAGGTCTTTGATGAGATAAGCGCCATAATCCGCCCGTCCCTTGCCCCGCTGTTCCTCTTCCACGATGCGCCTGCCAATTTGCCAGTACGCTTCGACCATGGCAAAGTTGACCGCCGCGTAGGATTTCGTCCGCGCTGTGTGCAGAATCTTCTGAATGTCGGTGACGAGGGATTTGGAACTCATGCGCCGATTATAAACGGACTTGGATTCAATTTGTTACACAGCGTGCAGCGAATCTCTTCGCCACAACCAAAAAGGACTCCGCTCATTGCGAAGTCCCTTCTGCTCTCACTCACTGATTACTGCTCACTGATTACTGGTCACTGCTCACTACTCACTGCTCACCACCCTTCGGCACAAAATACACATCCGTCGGCTTCAACTTCGAATTCCTCAGGAACTTCGGCTTCACTTCCATCCCGATCCAATCCAGCGAAGGCGCGTCGGGGTCAACGCCCATGATGCGCGTCAACAGCAGCGTGTTCACGCCCTCGAACCCGATCAACGCCAGCACGAACGGACATTCAGGCAGGAACTCCTCTGATCCAAAATAACAAACCGTGAACGCATGCACATGCGCTGGGACGTTCGTGATGTCAATCCACTTCGTCTCCGCGCCCGAATACATATCGTGACCGCGCGGGTTCGCAGTGGTGTATCCGCTTTCGGGGTCGCGCGAAGCGAGCAACCGTTTATTCGTCAACGCCGCGAACCACGGGCTGTCCTGTCCGTACGAATGCAGGTACGTGATCTTATATTCCTGCTCGATCTGGATCGGCGCCATCTTCTTCAGAAACTCCAGCGCCTCTTCATCCATACTCACTGGGAACGGGATTCCGTGAACGATATAACCGCCTAACGTTTCATCTCTTTGGGAAGGTAATTTGCTCATTTGATTCTCCTTACGCCTTACGCATTACGTATTACGTAATGCGTAAGGCGTGATGCGTGATTCGTAACTATTCCTCGCGCTCCAAGACCGACACCGAGACATAAGTCCCCGTTCCAGCATGAGAATGGATCGCGCCCCGCTTCGCATTCTGGACCTGTAGCTGGTCATCGCGGAAATGAGTTTTGACCGACCCTTGCAGTTGCCACACCGCAAAGACAGCCTGCATCAGCCCCGTCGCGCCGACAGGATGTCCGCAGGCGATCAATCCGCCCGAGGGATTCACCGCGCAGACAGGTTTTTCTTTCAACGTCAAGCCGTAGTCAATGTTCGGCAAAAACGCCTTCCCCGATTCCGCAAACGGACCGCCTTCACCGTAGCGACACAATCCCAAATCTTCATACGTCTGAATTTCGCTCGAAGTGTACGCATCATGCAACTCGACAAAGTCAAGCTCATTCAACGGATCGGAAATGCCTGCATGTTTCCAAGCCATATTTCCCGCGGTACGTCCGGCGCGGAACGAATGGACTCCGGGATAGCGCGTGCCGTGATCCCAAAGTTTTTTGTAATACGCCTTTGTCTCGTCCGATGATTTCTCCAACTCGGTGGCGTAGTTTTCCATGAAGAAGTCGTAATCCACATGCGGACGGTCCGCCATGCGCATCATGTCTGTGCCGCGCCCAATCCCCGTCACCTTTACCAGCGGACGCGTCACCTTCGCCCCCGCGGCTTCGAGTTTCTTGAGTCCGTCTTCGGAACACAAGATCGTTGCCGCCGCGCCATCGGACATCACGCAGATGTCGAGTCGTGTCAGCGGCCACGCTATCATCGGCGAATTACGCACATCCTGAATCGTGATGCGCTGACTCTTCTGCGCGTACGGGTTGTGGAAGGCGTTGATGTAGTTCTTCACGCTGACGTGCGCCATCTGCTCGACGGTGGTGCCGAACTCCTTCATGTGGCGAGTGACCATCATGGCGTAGTAGCCCGAATAAAAACCTCCGACGGGATAATCGAACGACACGTCGGAGGCTAAGGCGATGAACTCATTTCCCTTCCACGTCTCCACATGAGACATGGTCTCGAAGCCGTACGCCACACAGACATCCATGTGACCGCTGGCAACCGACTTCCACGCCTCCTGGAAGCACAGTCCGCCCGTCGCGCCGCCGCCCTCCACGCGATGCCCGGGCTTGGGGCACAGCCCAAGGTAGTCCTGAGCCATGATGCCAGCCATCAACTGTCGAGAGAAATGATCCGAGAAGTACGAGGCAACGGACCCATCCACGACGCGCGTAAACGTCGGGAAGTCCAATCCGATGTCGGCGATGGCATAGTCATACGCCTCTTTGATCACCGCCTGGAACGTTTTATCTGGTCGCACCTTGGCAAACTTCGACACCCCGCCTGAGATTGCATACACTGGTCTCATCAGCAAACCTCCTTTATAGGATGTCTTTATCTTTGCAGAAACTACCTTAAATTACAACTGACATTCTTCCATTGTTT
>JAUXWL010000534.1 GCA_030680155.1 Anaerolineales bacterium | reverse complement strand
AAAGACGCAAGGCCGCAAGGCTTTTTTAGGATTGCCCCTGCGCCAGATGGTACTCTTGCCGATTCCGTCGAGGAAAGGTCAAAATCTTAGCGTCTTGGCGGCTTTGCGTTGAGATTGTTAGATTCAGATTTGGAATTGCTGACACAACAAATGTTAACTTGACAAATTAGAACACTTGTTCTATATTATAGATGTCCATTGTCCTACGTGCATTTGGTTCCCCAACAGGAGAAGTCCGATGAACCGTTCACTTAATATCCAACTAGTCCCGTTCCTCAAATCGATGTCGCTGCGGCGCGGCGCGATCTTTGGGACGATTCTCATCTTTGCCTTGCTCGCCTTTGAAGTATTCAACTTCGGCACCACTTCATTCGCCCTTCAGGATATGCTTGGCAACCTGCAATTCGCAGGGATGCGCTGGGCATCCATCCTGGCCTTCGCTTTTTGCGGCATCGACTTTGCCGGTATCGCCCGCATTTTCACCCCCGAACAGGGACGTGACGAACCTGCTGAAGTCTATTACCTCTTTGGCGCGTGGCTGTTGGCGGCAGGTTTCAATGCCATGCTCACTTGGTGGGGAGTTTCGGTGGCCATTCAGAACCATAACGCGCAGGGCGGCGCGTTGCTCGGTCAGGCGACCATGACCACGGCTGTACCGATCTTCGTGGCGAGCATGGTCTGGCTGGTGCGCGTGCTCATCATCGGGACATTCTCGGTGGCAGGCGAACGCCTCTTCACCCTCGCAGATGTTCATGACCGCTACTCGTCCTATCGCAGCCAGCCCGCATATTCAACTCCGCAACAGCAGCGCCCCGCCCCGCGTGATCCAATGATTCAACCCGCTGTCAACTATCCACGCCCGGCGCCCAAACCGCGCCCCAATCCAGTTCCAAACTATGGCATCAACCGTCCCGAACCCACGTATCATCCTGTCGGCATGACCGCGGCAGGTTACGAGCAAAATAATCCTTCCTTACGGAGGTAGCCCTTGTAAAAAAAAAGTTTCGTTTCCTCTCCCCATCCAACCGCTGAAGCGTCCGCAAGGGCGCTTCATGCGTTAAGTTACCCTCACCCTAGCCCTCTCCCAACTGGAGTGGGGATAAAAAACCCCTCCCCGTTCGTCGGGGAGGGGTTGGGGTGGGGTCTTACTCAAACTCATCCAACGTGCTTTCCCCATGAGTGAGGATGTACAGTCCGCGCGGGCTGCCTTCGTTTTTGTCGAAGACGAAATCGGTGACGATGTAATTCTTTGCAAACGCGGTTTCGAAGAGCTCGCGGGCAAAGAAGCGCCAGTCACGAGCGAGGGTGAAGTCTTTGGATTTGAGGTCGAGAAAATCTCCGGGGATCTCTGTGAGGAGCAGGCGCTCTTCCAGCGGCGGGACATGCTTGGGCGGCTGGAGCAGGCCATCGGTCCGACGCTGATGCGGGTAGAGCGGGTGGAGTCCGCTGCGGGCGATGTGATTCAATTTGAGAGTCGGGCGCGGACGGTTGCTGAGTCGTTTTTCCACGCGGCGGGTGTTGAGCCACCAATCCACTTGAAAACGGTCGGAAGGCAGGCCTACATTGAGACCATCGCGCAGTTCGCCGTATTCGGATTGGCGATAGGTGGTGCAGACCGCGCCGAGTTTGGCGATGTTGAGATAGGCGTTGCGGCTGAGCAGGGGATCGAACGTCCAGGTGATATGGTCGAGACCCTGATGGCGAACCATCTGCCATTGGGCGCGTTTGAGCGCGAAGCCAATGCCGCCATCGCGGTGGTCGGGATGAATGCCCATTTGGTGCGAGCAATGTTTGGCGCGCGGGCCGTCAGGCGTTTGCTCAAGACCGGGAAAGCCGAAGATGAAACCGATGATCTGTTCTTCGATGAATGCGCCCAACACCAGCCCGCCATTGTGGACGGCGGTGATGAGCACGTGAATGGGAACGACATCTGTTTCGGAGCCGGGCCAGACCTGGCGCTGAAGTTCCTCCACGAGACGCAGTTCTTCAGGGGTGTCTAAAAGGCGGATCTGGTACTTCGTCATGGTGTGCTGCGGGGAGATGAAATCCTTTGGATGATGGCGCTCCAGGCGCGTTGATACCACGGTTTGCGGATCAGGTAATCGAGGCGGTAGG
The DNA here is from genome assembly GCA_030680155.1 of Anaerolineales bacterium. GTDB lineage: Bacteria > Chloroflexota > Anaerolineae > Anaerolineales > Villigracilaceae > Villigracilis. The sequence goes on along the minus strand of JAUXWL010000534.1, from coordinate 15,064 downwards.
AGAAGCGTGCGGGCATCAGCCCGAAATAACGCGGCATGGAATCCACGGCGGTGGTGCGGTTGACGGCAAAATAATCGAGCCAGAAGGAGGAGATGGGAAAGCTCGGAAAGACGCCTTCGAGAAATACGGTAAGCGCCCGCAGGGTGATCGGCGAAAGCGGCATAAACCAACGCCGCCTGTGCGTGACTTCCATGATGATCTCGATGATCTGCTGCAGGGTGAAGAATTCGCTGCCGCCGATCTCGTATACCTGATTGAGCGTGTCTTCATTTTGCAGCGACCACAACATGCAGGTGACGAGGTCTTCGACCCACACGGGCTGCACCACCGTCCGCCCGCCCGATGAGATGGGGAAAATAAAGGGCGCAGAACGGATCATCCTCGACAGGCTGTTGGTCAGATGGTCTTCGGCTCCGTACACCAGCGAAGAGCGGATGATAGTGTACGGGGTCCCTCCAGCACGGATGGTCTCCTCGGCGATGCCTTTTGCCTTGAAGGCGGGATACGCTGACGCACGCGCCGAACCAATATGACTGAGATAGACGAATCGATCCACGCCGGCATCTGCTGCTGCTTCGACGAGATTCTTCGTCCCCTGGATATCGGTGGCCAGCAGGCTGCCTCGGCTGCCCTGATTTTCTGCACTGGCCAGGTGGATGACGATTTCCACATCCCGCATGGCGGCACGCAGACCGCGCGTATCGGCGAGCGAGACAACCGCCACTTCCACGGGGACGCCCTTGGGCAGGCGCGGTGTGCGCGGCGAAGGGCGGATGAGCGCGCGGAGGGGATATCCGATGGTGGAGAGCTGGCGCACAAGGGCGCGTCCGATAAACCCTGTGGCGCCGGTGACGAGAATCATAGGAAGGATTATAGCAGAGGGGGAAAGTGATGCGTGATGAGTAAAAAGTGAGAAGGAACGAGTAAAAAGTAAGAAGTAAAAAGTAATGAGTAAGAAGTAATGAGTAACTGATGTTACGCAGCCAATCCCGAAGGGATGAGAGGATTATAGAAAATCATGTAAATCGAACCTAATCCCGAAGGGATGACATTGGTTTTGCAGGCTCTGACACCCCTTCGGGGTTGAATTTTCCGCATTTTCCATGTCTATAATTATTTGACCCCTTCGGGGTCATCCCGTGGTGCGTAACATCGGTAGTAAGGCAGAAAGGTAATAAAAAGTCCTGCATGAAGCAGGACTTAATGGGCGCGAAGGGACTCGCCTGTCCCCTGTAAGGGGGAACCCCCGACCATGGAAAGGGAAAGCCCCGCTTACGCAGGGCTTTTGTGGGCGCTGAGGGACTCGAACCCCCGACCCCCTCGGTGTAAACGAGGTGCTCTAACCAACTGAGCTAAGCGCCCGAACGAAGCGCATTATAGCACGCGATTCTAAAATTTGAAAAAGCGCAATGTGTGACCGCGCTGGGTATAGCGAGTTATGCGGTACTGCGAAAAAAGGTTTTCCAAAATCTCCACTTCGCATCTTTTATAACCTTCGTGTTTAATTTACTTTCCTGCCTGCGTTATAATCGCATCATCAAACAGGAGAGAACCCCATGACTGACCCAAAACCCTTGAACTGGACACCCGCACCCGGCATTGGCTACGATGTCATCCGCCGCGGCGATGGCGGTATGACGTTGACCTTCACCGATCTTTCGGAAGCAACCATGGCCCACTGGCGCGAATTCGCGCTGGAGCACCTGCTCGGCATGGACCGCCGCACGCGCAACCTGTATGACCTGCGCGCCGTGCAGGAGATCCCAGAGAAGGCCATCCGCATGGCCGTGGAAGCGAACAGCGACCCGTCTGCGCGCAATATTCGCGTGGCGGTGGTGGTCGCGGATGCATCCGTCGCGGAGGGCATTCGCAAGGTGGCGGCGCTCGCCGAAACGGGACTTGCCTCCGCGATGAAGATCTTCACCGACATCAACGAAGCCGAAGCCTGGCTGGCGCGTCCGTTGGATCAGATTCCGTAATCGAGTAATACGTAACAAGTGACAAGTAAAAAGTCGTTGATGAAAAGCGACTCTCTACAGATCGGGAGTTTTACATTCGATTGGGGTTCCCGCACGTATGTGATGGGAATCCTGAATGTGACTCCCGATTCGTTTTCGGGGGATGGCATCATCGCCAAAGGGAATGCGGTGGATTTTGCTATCCAACAGGCGGCGGACTTCCTCGAACACGGCGCGGATATTCTGGATGTGGGCGGCGAATCAACCCGACCGGGCTCCGCGCCGGTGACTGCGGAGGAAGAGATGGAACGGGTCATCCCCGTCATCGAGGCGCTACACAATAAATTCCCCAATGCGATCATCTCCATAGATACCTACAAAGCCAGCGTGGCGGAGGCGGCGATTCGCGCGGGGGCGCAGATCGTCAATGATGTCTGGGGCTTTCGCGCGGACTCTGAGATTGCGTCTGTGGCGGCGCGGTACAAAACACCAGTGATTTTGATGCACAACCGCAGCAACCCCGCCAGCGTGGAAGTGCGCGAAAAACTTGGCGGCACATATCTCGGCGCGGAGTATGACGACCTGCTCGACGATGTGAAACGCGAATTACTCGTCAGCGTGGAGATTGCAAAAAATGCCGGGGTGGGGGAAAATGTCATTTTGCTTGACCCAGGCATCGGCTTTGGAAAGACGCGCGAACATAATTTGGAATTGATCAACCGACTCGGTGAGATCCGCTCGCTGGGGTATCCCATCCTGTTGGGGACTTCGCGCAAATCATTTATCGGATTCACATTGGACCTGCCGCCCGACCAGCGCGTGGAAGGGACTGCTGCGACGGTGGCGGTGGGCATCACGCGCGGCGCGGACATCATCCGTGTGCATGACGTGCAGGAAATGGCGCGCGTGGCGAAGATGACGGATGCGATGATACGTAATTCGTGAAACGTAATCCGTAATTTTTTTTTACGCATTACGCATAACTCATAACGGACTTGACTCATGAGCAACGCTTATTCAAAAGAACTTCTGCGCAGTGGAATTATCGAAGCGAAGGCGGGACATGCGAGCGCCGCCCGCGGCTATTTGGACCGCGCCATTTACATGGCCGGTTCGCATGATGTGCTTGCCGAAGCATGGTATTGGATGAGCGAGGTGGTGGACGATGCCGCCGAAAAACGCAAGGCCTTGGAGAACTGTCTCTCGCACGACCTGCATCACACCCGCGCTCGGCGTTCGCTGGCGATTCTGGATGGCAAACTCAAGGCGGATGAAATGGTCAACCCCGACCGTTTGCCCGCCGCGCCCGATGGCTTGCGCAGCGCCGATGCCGACCGCTTCATGTGTCCCAAGTGCGGCGGACGCATGGCATTCGCGCCCGATGGCAGTTCACTGGTCTGTGAGTATTGCACGCGCGGACATGCGCTGGGACTGGGCGCGAAGGACGAAGATGAAAAGGATTTCATCGTGGCGATGGCGACCATGAAGGGACACGGCAAGCCCTTGCAGGAGCAAGCCTTTCACTGCAACGGCTGCGGCGCGGAATTTATTCTGCCGCCCAAGCAAATTTCCGCAGACTGCCTGTATTGCGATTCGCCGCATGTTGTCAGCCTTGAAAATTCCAAAGACCTGCTTGCGCCCAATGCCATCATCCCGCATGCCTTCGACCAGAAACGCGCCGTGCAATTGCTCGTCCAATGGGTGGAAAGCGAAGGCATCAAACCTGAAAAGCAGGTTCAACTTCCGCGCGGCTTGTACCTGCCGTTGTGGACCTTCGACATCGGCGGCACGCTCGATTACACGGGCGAGGTCGTCGAATATGAAGACAACCCGTTCGGCAACAAGCGCGAACGCAAGGTGGTGCGGATCAGTGATAAATATCCCGTGCTGGTGGATGACTTGCCGCTGCCCGCCTCCCGCAAACTGTCTGCTGTTTTCTCGAAGCTGATTCCCACCTTTGAGCTTAAGTCGCTGCAACCGTATGACGCGCGCTTCCTCGCCAGTTGGCCCGCGGAAATTTACGACGTCCCGATGGCGAATGCCTCGCTCGACGCGCGCAGCCAGGCGTACAGGCAATTGAAGCGCGACCTTCCCGCCCGGTTGAGCGGAGTGAACATCGTCCACACCTCTTCGGCGGGCATGATGGTCTCATCCTTCAAGCTCAACCTGCTGCCGGTGTGGATGACCGAAATCCCCTTCGACGGGCGCGAGCATCTGCTGCTGATCAACGGACAAAGCGGCATCGTGGCCAGTGACCTGCCCGAGCAGGACGATGAAGAGGAAGGCGGCTTGTTCAGTTTTCTGGCGGATCTGTTGGGTGATTAACCGCCAACCCGCCTGGCATCCTTTACCCAGACTGTTGATTGATCCCTAAATACGCATAGGCGGCAGCGACTGCGAGACCAAGCCATGACTGCCCCAGATCGGTCAACGGTTGAAGGAAACCGGGGTATTGCAGGAACCCGATAATAAATGCCAGCAATCCAAAGATGATCCAGATCAAAAGGTACAGGCTGGTGGTGATCTTTAAAATGGTTTCCGACTGCGCGGTGGGGTTTTCATCCAAAGCGCGGGCTACAGGGAGTTCGCCCGGCTTCGTGATCGCCAATTCCGCGATCACCAGTGCAGAGACCAGCCCGCCGACCATGGCAAGCGTGGTGCTCATGCCGCTGGTGAAACTATCCTTGGTGAGACTCGTGCATTCCTCGCCTTTGGCAAGACAACTGGTGACCGCCAGCGCCACAATGACCGTATACACGTAGAGCCCGAGCAAAATGACCGCAATGACGCCGCCAAAGATGGTCTTTTGAGATAACCCTTTCCGGACGACAGGTGATTTATTGGGCATGATCTTTTGTGCCTTGCACGGAGCAACGGACAAAGGCACATCCTCCTTTCAGGAATGAAGTGTTGGATTGCTCTCCTTAAAGTCAGCCATTTGAGTTCACTTGCAGAGAGGCTGGGTTGGCAACTACATCTTACAACCGGAGGATATAAATTTCAACAGCCCATTTTGTGCGGATTTGGAATTTTGATTTTTCCTGTTCAAAAAATCCTTGCCTAACTCCAACCCTTCTTACTTCGTGTTTTACACCCTCCACCTCACGGGATAAATCCCTCGCTCGGTACATGAAAGCCCTGCGGGCTGATTGCGTCAGTCCACGCCAGTGGACTTCCACGAACTGAGGCAGGACTTTACGTGTACCCTTTAGGGTGGTCCGCCGCCGACGCCCCGCCCAGCGACCTCTTCAACCTGCCAGCAACCTTTTCAGGCGTTTTCAGTTCATGCTCCCACACGCGGACAACTTTCCAGCCCATCCTCCGCAATTCTCGATTTACGAGTTTATCGCGCTCCATATTCCCCTGTAATTTCTTCTCCCAAAACTCCCGATTATTTTTCGGCATATTCCCATGTTTGGGACACCCATGCCAGAAACAGCCATCCACGAACAGCGCGAGTTTTTTGTCAATTTAGGCTTTGGTCAAAACATCAAAGTCTTTCCAGTTCACCTTTCTTTACAAATAGCCACTTTTACTCTTAAATTTCACTTATAATTCACCCATGAAAACTACCAATCAACCATCTTATATTCGAGATGGAAGAGCACCGATACCCCAAAAAGATACTACATCAAAGGTAATGAGTTTAATTCGGGCAAAAAATACAAAACCCGAAATGACTCTTAGAAAAGCTCTTTTTGCTAATGGGCTTTCTGGTTACAGACTACATTGGAAGAAAATCCCAGGAAAACCAGATATTTCTTATCCTGGAATCAAGTTGGCTATATTTGTTCATGGTTGCTTTTGGCATCGATGCCCGAACTGTAATCCCCCATTTCCTAAATCTCATAAAAGATTTTGGAAACAAAAATTTGAAAAGAATGTTGAGAGGGACAAAAGGAATAGTCAGGATTTAGAAAAACAAGGATGGAAAGTTGTTACAATTTGGGAATGTGAAATAAAAGACGATTTGCAAAATTGTGTAGATATAATCAGAATTTTTAAATTAAAATATTAATCATTAACTATGAAACGAACAATGCGAGTCATCGATCTTTTTTGTGGAGCAGGCGGTTTTTCAGAGGGATTCAGGCAGGTGGGCTTTGATGTGATTTGGGCAGTTGACAATTGGCAGCCTGCTGTATTAACCCATCAAAGAAACCATCCAGAAGGAGTAACACATTTAGGTGATGTAGAAAAAATCGCCTATTTGCCTGATAAAGAATTTAACGAACTTGTTCAGGATTCAGAAATAATCATTGGCTCTCCGCCTTGCGTTGATTTCTCAAACTCCAACAGATCAGGGAAGGCAGATAAGTCTCATGGGATTCAATTGATAAAATCCTTTTTACGAATCGTAGCAAGGAAGAAATATAAAAAAAACAGTGTTCTTAAATATTGGATACTAGAAAATGTAGCTAATGCAAAAATACATGTCAAAGATTCTTATACTGCACAAGATTTAGATTTGGAGGGAAATTTTGAGTTAAAGGTTTTATTTGGCTCATCTCATATCTATAAAGCACAATATTTTGGCGTACCATCAAAAAGAGTTAGATTTCTTTGTGGTGAATTTCCTGAGCCGAAGAAACTGATCGAACATGAAGAAGAATTTATTCCTCTAAAAACTGTTACGGGTAAATTGGGGTATCCAAAAGGTGATGCAAAAAAAACTATCACAGATCCAAACTATAGCTTTCAGATTGATGCCAATGAATTAACCGATCATTACTATATTCAACAATTAGCTACTTTTGAATGGAAAAAGGCCAAGAGACTCAAACAAGACAAAGGGTATATGGGTAAAATGGCTTTTCCTGAAAATGAAGATAGTCCAGCAAGAACAATAATGGCTACTATGTCTTTTTCAGCAAGAGAGTCTATGATTTTTCGATATGGAAAAAATACTTATAGAGCACCAACAATAAGAGAAATCGCATCTCTCATGAGTTTCCCTGTTGATTACCGTTTCTACGGTAATTCGATAGGCTTAAAGTATAAACTTGTTGGTAATGCTGTCCCTCCAAAAATGTCTTATGCATTTGCAAAAGCCATTGCAGAAAAAGAAAATCTTGAACTGCCTCAGAATTATAAACCGAGAAAGTTCCCTGAAAATGATGTGGAATTTTATAATCTAAACGAAAAAAATATTCCTGTAAAAAAAGAGATGCCGAAAAATAATAAGGCAAAATTCAAATACCATATACCACAGCTCAAAGAAAATACATTGCGTGTCGAATTAACAAATCGACATTCTAATTTTGAAAAAGAAAATTTTATCTGGCAGGTTGAAATCCATAAAAGTCAAGGACCAAAGGCGGATTATTTTTCTCCAACAGCAAACCCCAGATGGATGCCACAAGAATACGTGCAACAAATAAAACTTTTTATTGACGAATATTCAAAAAAGGTGCCTGAGCCTAAAATATTCCAAGAATACCATTGTCAAACTGATGCACATAGAAAATCTAATAAACTGATTGGACCTATGGAATTGCTCATTAACACCCGTTCTTTTATAGATTCGTTACACTTAAACGGTAGAAAAGGGGTGACAATAACATCAAGTAAGAAGAAGATCGAATTACCAATATCAATTGCGATTGGATATTTTGTTTTGTCAAAGATATTAGAGCATGCTAGGAGGTAATCAATATGGAACGCGAATTAAGAATCAAGGCTCTTAAAGAGATACAAAACGGTAAACCTTATACATCAGGAATAAGAATTCCCTACGGGCCTGAAATATTAAACCTTAATGCTTACCAAATTCCACTTGAATATCTTATTTATAATAAATACAATGGAAGAATCGCCAGCTTTGTCAAATCATTTGAGAGGCAAAATCATATACTTAATGCTGAAAATGATGCAGACGCAATAACCATTGAAAAATTTCTATGGGAATCAAAGATTGACAGGAATAAACACACCATAGATGATCTCAAAAAGAACAAACAACGAGTCTTTGGTATTGTAACTTTTGACGGGAAAATTATTGATGGAAATCGTCGGGCAATGCTTTTGAAAAAAATCAATGCCGAACGAGAAGAGAAAAAGCAGAAAACTATAGATTTAAATTTTGCAAAGTACTTCATCGCTGTTGTTTTGCCAGACAATGTCAAAGATGATAAAGAAATAAGTAGGCTGGAAACAATCTATCAAATGGGGGAAGACAAGAAGTTAGATTACAACCCTATCGAAAAGTATCTGAAATGCGCTGATTTAAAAGAAGTTTTCAGTTTTTCTGTGTCAGAAATTGCCGAGATGATGACAGAAGATGAGAGAGTAATCAAGGAGTGGTTAGAAATAAAGACTTTGATGGATGATTACTTAAGACATTATGGATACGACGAAATTTACACTAGACTTGATAAACGAGAAGGACAATTTGTAAATCTTAACTCCTACCTGAGAAAATATAGGAGCAAAACCAAAGATAAAAATGTGCGCTGGCCATATAAAGATAAGGATGTTGCCGCGTTAAAGTCTATTAGTTTTGATTATATCCGTGCTCAATACGAGGGTAAGCAATTTAGAAGTATAGGACAAACAAGTAAATCAGGTAGTATTTTCCAATATGAGGATATTTGGGAAGAATTCTTACGCAATCATGAGAGTAAGGTTGACCCAGTGTCGGATACAGAAAAAAATGTAGAAGAAATCCGAGGAGATAATCCTGGAGGAGACCTCTCGAAGCTGTTAGAAACTAGAGATGCTGAATGGATTAAAAAAGTAAGTGGGCATCTTGAAGGAAACCTAAATATTGGCGAGAGCAGGTTGCAAAATAAACGTGAAGCCGATGAGCCTATGCAGTTGATAAGGAAGGCATTGGATTCCCTGAAATCCATTAATACAAATGTGGATTCGTTCTATGATATGGAGATTGATAAACTGCTCGGTGAAATGATTTATGTAATAAATAAATATCGACCTATGATTCAAAAATCAAAAAAAACAAAATAAATCGAAATGTCTCAAATACACATAAACATTCTTGAGAATAAACAAGCCTTTTCATTAACAGGCGATTTAGGGGATCTAACAAAAAAAAGACGTATAAAAATCTACTTGTTGGATTTTTTACTTGCCAAAATTTCCGATGATGAAATACTAATCCCCTTCGATGAGCAAAATCAAGAAGATATACTTAAATCCATTCGAGAATTACTGAAGGATCATGGAATAAAAGAGAGTCGATCTAATTCTATTGAACTAGCTTTTGAGGGATACTTACGAGAAGAAGAAAATTTTATCAATTTCTCAAGACAGGCTTTATCCATTAGAAATAATGAACTTTCTGATAACCAAAAGATTGAATTCAAAAATTTTCGAGACAGTTTGATTATCAATCTACCTAATAGAAGATTGTATGAATTACAGTTGCTCTCTTCTTACCATTTAGCATTCTCACAGAATGCCTGCAATTTTTCTGTTCCTGGGGCTGGTAAGACAAGTATAGTTTATGCATCTTACGCATATCTTAAAAATTTACCTATTACAGATTCCAAACACGTATCAAAATTAATGATTATTGGACCTCTGAGTTCATTTGGCCCGTGGGAAGCAGAATATGAAGAATGTTTTGGCGTAAAGGCTTATTCTAAAAGGTTATCTGGGGGAGCTAATCAGGAAGAACGAACCTATCATTTTTACGGTACGGAACCAGCTGAGTTGTCATTGCTTTCATACAATAGCCTTCCAAACATGATGAAAGATCTGATTTTCTTTCTAAGAAAATTTCCAACAATGGTGGTTCTAGATGAAGCCCATAAGATAAAGAATGTTGAGGGTGGGGTTTGGTCCAATGCTGTACTTGAGATTGCAAGATATTCTTCTGCAAGAATAGTCTTGACTGGAACACCAGCTCCAAACGGATATGAAGATATTTTTAATTTGTTTAAATTCATCTGGCCCACCAAAGACGTAATTGAATATTATCCATATCAATTAAAGGAGATGTCTGATAATCCTAGCGACCCTAGAATTTCTAAATTAGTTAAAGATATTTCGCCATTCTTCGTTAGGATAAGGAAAAGCGACTTAAGGCTACCTGAACCTATTGAGCATGACCCAATAATTGTTGAAATGGGTGCTCTGCAAAAAGACATCTATGCATACATAGAAAAAAACTATATGGGATATTTTTCGGGGATAGCAGATGGTTCGACGAGCCTAAAAAATATTCTTACCAAAGCACGACTTGTAAGATTAATGCAGGCTTCAACAAATCCATCCATGCTTCGAAAACCTTTGGATGAATTCTTGCTAGAAGATGGATATACAAATGACCTTTTTATCGATGACACTGAAATGTTTAATAAAATTTTTGATTATAGAGAAAAAGAAACGCCACCAAAGTTTGCGGCTACGTTGAAAGTTATAAAAGAAATTTTGTCTAAAAATGGCAAAGTTATTGTGTGGACTATTTTTATTCAAAATATACTTGATTTTCAAGAATACCTTAACCAAAACGGGGTTAAATCAAAAATACTTTATGGAGCTACTCCTGTAGAGAGGGATGACCTAGAGAAAGATGCTGAAACACGAGAAAGTATTATCAGAGAGTTCCATAAGGAAGGCAGCGATTTCAAGGTTTTGATTGCTAATCCTTTTGCAATAGCAGAATCTATTTCCCTTCATAAAGCATGCCATAATGCAATTTATCTAGAGAGGTCTTTCAATGCAGGCAACTTTATTCAATCAAAAGATCGAATTCATCGATATGGATTAAAAGACAAGGTAAATTATTATTATATTTTGTCAAATAATAATATTGACCACACAATACATCAACGCTTAATTGAAAAAGAAGCAAGGATGTTGAAGATTATAGAAAACGAGCCAATTCCTTTATTCAGTATTCTGGAAGACTCCAATAGCGATGATGAAGATTTACGAACGCTAATATACAATTATGTCAACAAAACTTCTTCAAATAACTAATTTAGGTTCTCTCAGTAACATAACTTTTGTTGCTAAAACAGTTGCTTCATCATCAAGGGCTGTACCCATTAAGGACTTGAAAAAATACTGTGTTGGAAGGTCTATAGATTTAGCATACTCTATTGATGGGGTTATAGAGCTACTAACTTCAATTCACTGGCTAAAATCTAAAGGCAGTAATTTATCGTCGGATGCTCAGCTGCCACGAGATTTATTAAAAAAAGAGGACTTAAAAGCCCTAAGAAAAACTTTAATTCTTGATGTTTTTTCATTACTGAAAGAGCAATGCATTCTACAGAATTTTATTGATTTAAACTCTTTTGACTATGATATTCAAACTTCACGCATAACAATTTTCAGGAATTCAATTCCTCTTACTGCGTCTGGGCTTAAGAATCTTCTGATATCAATAAAATTTTTGATTATTGACCCTAATCAACCACATATCTATTATGTGGATAATGACTATCAGGTTTTTATTGAAACTGAAGTCATCGAGTGGTTAAGTAAATATGCAAATTTTACAATTGAAACTGGGCTTTCATTCGAAAAATTCAAAGAAATACAAAAATCCAAAGAAGAAGCAGGGCTTCGAGCTGAAGAATATGTATTATCCTTCGAGAAAAAACGACTAGAAGGTCACCCTCTTGTTTCTCATGTAAAGCTAATTAGCAGAATCAAAGTAGACGCTGGCTACGATATTATTTCTTTTGACTCGTTGATGTCAAAAGAGCCTGATAGATTTATTGAGGTCAAATCCTTTTTTAAATTACCTGAATTTTATTGGTCAAAAAATGAATTAACTGTTTCTGAAGTAAAGCGAAAGAAATATTTCTTGTACCTTATTGATAGGTCAAAAATAGACAATCCCAATTATCAACCCACTATTGTTCAGGATCCTTTTATTAATATTTTTCAAAATTCGGGGTGGGACAAAAATCCTCAAAATTGGTTGATTAGCCCATCAAGAAATAATTAGGCGCGTTTTGGCCGATCTTCCATCAAAGCCTTCATCAACCCTTTGCCCTTATATTTCCCGCGCAAACCACGAATGTACTCGCGCGTTATCGGAGTCAGGATGATTTTCTTTGTAACAGCATCCACTTCAACATGAAGATACGTTCCATCCTTGATTCCTAATTGCTTGCGAATCTTGGCTGGGATAAGTATCTGTCCCTTTGAATTAGCAATAGTTTCCATTTTTTGGCTCTTTCAAAATCCAAAAGAATTTTACCATTCACCTTCAACCTGCAACCTTCGACCTTCGACTTTTGACCTCCAACTTCCCCCTTCCTCCCTTCGACACGGTTGCACCACTCAGGGCGAGCCATTACAATCCCCCCATGCCCTCCACACTTCCCATCCTCCGCGCACGGCGTGAGCGCAGGCTTGAAAAGCAGAATAAGAAATCTGCCCGCGCGCGGGGCGCAATCCTCAGCGGTGGGATTGTCCTTTCGATATTGCTGGCAGCCGCCATTTTGCTGGGCGCATTCGCCTATGCCGATGTCACCAGCGGATTGCCTTCCACCGAGATCCTGCCGCGCCTGCTCAATCCGCCCGACGGCTTGCTGCTGCAACCCACGCGCATCTATGACCGCACAGGTTTGCAGCTCCTCGCGGCATTCGCGCCCGACGCAGCCCCGCGCCGTTACATCCCCGTCAGCGACCAGAACCCGCAGCACATTCCCGCACACATGCTTTCCGCCGTCATCGCCGCCGCCGACCCGGGCTTTTGGGATCACGCAGGCTACTCGCTCGAAGGCTTGGACAACCCTGGCGCACATCCCACGCTCGCGCAAAAACTCGTCAGCGGGCTGATGCTCTACGCCGAGCCGCCGTCCACGCGCCGCGCCGTCCGCGAACGGATTCTCGCCGCGCAGATCACCGCGCAATTCGGGCGCACGCAGGTCATCGAGTGGCATCTCAACAGCGTCAACTTCGGCAACCACGCCTACGGCATCGAAGCCGCCGCGCAGCTCTACTTTGGAAAAAGCGCCGACCAACTGACCCTCGCCGAATCCGCCATCCTTGCCGCAGTCAGCGAGACTCCCGCGCTCAATCCACTCGACGCTCCGCAGGTGGCATTACAGCGCGGACGCGAACTGCTCTATGTGATGAACGACCTCGGACTTGTTCCTACTGATCAGATTTCTCAAGCCCTGCTGGAGACTCCTGCATTCCAAACAGCGCCTCCTTCTACGCCGACGGTTGCTCCTGCTTTCGTCAACCTTGCCCTCGCCCAATTGGATTCGTCCATCCCGCGTGAACGCATCGAACGCGGCGGCATGATCGTCATCACCACGTTGGATTACAACCTGCAAAAACAATCCGCCTGTACAACCGAAGTCTACGCCGCACGCCTCGCAGGGACTCCCGACCCCGCAAGTGACTGTGACTCGGCGCGGCTGTTGCCGTCCCTGCCGCCTGCGGTCACATTTGCAGATTCATCCGCCAGCGCCATGATCCTCGACCCAAAGACAGGTCAGGTCCTGGCGTATGTCGGAGAAACCATCAGCGGCGCAGAAACTCCACTGGTCAGTACACACAAGCCTGGGTCCAGCCTCGATGCGTTTGTCTATCTGACGGGATTCACCCGTGGCTTAAGTCCCGCCTCGTTAACCTGGGACATCCCCACCGATGGAAATATCCAAAACTTTGACGGTCTCTATCGCGGACCTGTCCGCTTGCGCATTGCGTTGGCGAACGATTATCAAGTGCCTGTGGAGACGTTGAAGATTCAAATGGGCATCGAGAATGTGAAGCAGATCGAGTCGTCGTTTGGCATTGCGCTCGACGAAGACCCTTCGACAGGCTCAGGGCAAGTGACCATGCTCGACCTCGCGGGCGCGTATGGCGTGTTCGCGACTCAGGGCGTGTACTTCGGGCAGAACCTGAACGATAATTTCACGCCGTCCACTGTGCTGCGGGTGAAAGGCGTGGATCGCGGTGTGCTGCTCGATTGGTCCATCCCGCAGGCGCGCAATGTGGTCACACCCGCGATGGCGTATGTGATGACGCACGCGCTCAGCGACGAACCCGCGCGCTGGGAAACATGGGGCAGGCAGAACGCGCTTGAAATTGACCGACCCGCTGGCGTAAAAGTCGGGCAGACGCTGGAAGGCAGTGATGCATGGGTTGTCGGGTATACGCCTGCGCATGTCATCGTTACATGGACAGGCGTCCGTACCCCCCTTGCATCCCCCCAACAAGTGGGGGGAAATGACGCCGCCGATTCCTCCCCCCTTCAGGGGGTACCGAGGGGGGTCTTAACTCCCCGCTTTCCCGCCGTGCTGTGGAATGCGCTCATGCAAACCGCCTCCACAGATAAACCTGTGGAAGGCTGGAGTCTCCCGCAAGGCGTCGCCGTGATGACGGTCTGCGACCCATCGGGCATGTTGCCGACGCGTGAATGTCCCAACCTGGTGACGGAAGTCTTTCTCACTGGCACAGAGCCGACTCAAGCCGATACGATGTTCCGCGAGTTTTCCATTAATCGTGAAACAGGTTTGCTGGCGACTGTGTTTACTCCGCCTGAATTAATTGATAATCGTGTCTTTATGCTTGTCCCAGAATCTGCGCGTGCCTGGGCGCAAAGCGAAGGCTTGCCAATTCCGCCCAGCGCCTACGATGCCATCCAACCGCCGCAGTTGAATCCGAATGTCAATATCACCTCCCCGCAGTTGTTCGCGGATGTGAACGGTGTTGTGCAGATTATCGGCACCGCTTCGGGCGATGATTTCCTCTATTATCGTGTGCAAGTGGGCAAGGGACTGAATCCACAATCATGGATTCAATTGGGCAGCGATTCGTTTGCGCCCGTGGAAAATGGTCAACTGGCAGAGTGGGATACGAGTAATCTCAATGGTTTATATGCTGTTCAGTTAGTGGTTGTACGAAATGATCAGGTAATTGAAACTGCAGTCATCCAAGTAACGGTTAGCGAATAATTGTTAACCGCAGAGACGCAGGGAACGCAGAGAAGGCTTAAACTCTGCGACCTCCGCGTCTCTGCGGTTTAATTGGTATCATCTCAATAATTTGGGGTGAACTCCCAGACCCTAAAGGTTTTTCTGTCAGATTGGGTACTTTGCTGGCAAAATACGCTGTTCGACAAGATAATTTGGCCAGCGAGGGAAACCTTTAGGGTCTCCGCCCCTGTT
>JAUXWL010000390.1 GCA_030680155.1 Anaerolineales bacterium | reverse complement strand
AGCGTGGACAATGCCAATTTTGTGGCAGCAGAAAAGCGCCTTGCCGAAGCCCGCATTGCCTTCCTCGTTGCCAAAGATGTCAAAGCGCAAGCGGATGCCGCTTCCCAAAGTGGTGGCTTGCGCGATGCCGCAACCGATTATTACGATGCCGCCGTGGATGAACTTGATGACGCGCAGGAAGCCTACAACGACCTGCTTGACACCGACGCCGCCGAAGACATCGAATACGCCCGCGGACGAGTCTTCGTCGCTGAGCAACGTTACGATGCGGCATACGCCCGTCTGCTTGCGTTGCAGACAGGCGAAAATTCTCCCGCTGTGATCTCTGCCAAAAACGCAGTCGATCAGGCGCAGAAAAATGTCGCTCAAGCAGAGGCAAGCCTGGCGTTGGTTGAGGCGCAGATCGCCAAACTCACCGTCAACTCCCCGATGGATGGCGTCATCCTCACCCGCAATGTCGAGCCTGGGGAATTCGTCCAGCCTGGCGCGGTTGCCCTCAAACTCGCGGACTTGAACAACCTGACCATCACGGTCTACGTCCCTGAAAACCGCTACGGCGAAATCACCCTCGGACAAACCGCCGAAATGACAGTTGATTCATTCCCCAATGAAGTTTTCATTGCCACTGTTATTCACATCTCCGATAAAGCCGAGTTCACCCCGCGCAATGTGCAGACTGTGGAAGGACGCAGTTCAACGGTCTATGCCATCAAGTTGAAAGTGGAAAACGCGGACGGGAAGTTGAAGATCGGTATGCCTGCGGATGTTATCTTTCGTTAAACGTCGAACGTCAAACGTCAAACGTCGAACGTCAAACGTCAAACGTCGAAGGTCGAAGGTCAAAAGTTGAAGGTTAAGGAGTGGAACATGGCTGGGATTACTCGCTTTGAAGAGATTGAGGCTTGGAAGACTGCGCGTCAATTGACCAATTTAATTTACAAAGTTTCGGAACAGGGAAGATTTGCAAAGGATTTTGGGTTGAAAGACCAAATTCGTCGAGCTTCTGTTTCTGTGATGAGCAATATCGCGGAAGGGTTTGAAAGCCGCACCGATACCCAGTTTATAAATTTTCTGGGGCATGCGAAAGCATCATCTGGTGAAGTTCGCGCCCAACTCTATATCGCTTTGGATTTGCAATATATTTCTCAAGAGCAGTTTGCGGAAGCCTATGAATTTGCCGATAAGACTTCGCGGCAACTCAGTCGTTTTATGAACTATCTTGAATCCAACCCCCGTTCCCGCCGTTTTAGCGAAGACTCTGCGGACTACCAAACAGACGTTTGACGTTCAACGTTTGACGATCTCTAACCCAACCCATGAATAACATATTAGTCCACGCAGAAAATTTATACAAATCCTTCAACGACATCCACGCCGTGAACGGTGTTTCCCTGCAAATCAAATCAGGTGAAATTTACGGACTCGTCGGCTCGGATGGCGCGGGAAAAACGACCACCATGCGTTTGTTGGTTGGCGCGTTATTACCGAATAAAGGCGAAATAAAAATTTGCGGCTTTGATGTGCGCAAACAAACCGAACTCGCCCGTGCGCAGATCGGCTATCTCTCGCAGCGTTTTTCGATGTACGAAGATTTGAGCGTCCTCGAAAACATCCGCTTCTTCGCCGAAGTGCGCGGACTTTCGCAAACCGAATGGCTGCCGCGCTCAATGGAAATTCTCGAATTTGTCGGTCTTGCCGATTTCAAAGACCGCCGCGCGGGGCTTTTATCTGGCGGCATGAAACAAAAACTCGGGTTAGCCTCTGCGCTAGTGACTCGTCCGCGCCTGCTTTTGCTCGACGAACCCACCACAGGCGTTGACCCCGTAACGCGGCAGGACTTTTGGCAATTGGCGATTAAGTTAATGTCCCCCTCTCCCTCTGGGACGAGTGCCCTTCAGGGTAGAGGGGCTAGGGGTGAGGGCGATGTCTCCGTCCTCATCTCCACCCCCTACATGGACGAAGCCTCGCGCTGTCACCGTGTTGGGTTTATGAAATCAGGAAAAATTATCGCTGAAGATACCCCGTCCAATCTCCGCGCCCGCCTCAACGGACGTGTGCTCGAACTGCGCGGCAACCCTATCAATACTCTGCGCCACATCGCGCATCAGGACGAGGATGTGGAAGATGTCGCTGCATTCGGCGATAAACTGCATGTGCGTGTGAAAGAGAATTTGGTAAAAAACGTCATGGCGCGTTTACCACAACAGATTCAAAAACAAAACGCCACCCTCATCGAACTCCGCTCCGTTCCACCAACACTCGAAGACATCTTCATCGCCCTCTCCGAAACGGACTCGAATGTCTCCCGACATTCGTCTCCAACGTCAGGAGACGTTGGACTCCGGGAGAAACAAAATGACTGAACCCGTCATCTCCGTCCAAAACCTCACGCGCAAATTCGGCGATTTTGTTGCCGTCGATCACATCAACTTTGAAGTTCACAAAGGCGAGATTGTCGGCTATCTCGGTCCCAACGGCTCGGGCAAAACCACCACCATCCGTATGCTGCTTGGCTTGCTCAAACCCACTGAAGGCAGAGCCAACGTACTTGGATATGATGTCTTCCAACAAAGCGAAGAAGTCCGCGCGCGTGTGGGATACATGAGTCAAAAATTCGCAATTTACGATGATTTGACGACTCTCGAAAACCTGACCTTCTACGGCGGCGTGTACGGGATCACGGACAAAGACCGCATCGCTCATACCCTTGAGTTGGTCGGTCTTAACGGGCATGAATCCACGCTGACACGGAATCTGTCCACTGGCTGGCGGCAGCGACTTTCGCTTGGCATTGCGCTTGTCCATGAACCGAAATTGCTATTCCTTGATGAACCCACTTCAGGGGTTGATCCCACCGCCCGCCGCGCCTTCTGGGACTTGATCTACGAACTCGCCGAAAATGGCGTGACCATCTTCGTCACCACGCATTACATGGACGAAGCCGAATACTGCGAACGCGTCGGTGTGATGCGCGATGGAAAACTCCTCGCAATGGATACACCTACGAACCTCAAACGCACCATCATCACAGGCGATGTCTGGGAAGTCTTCACGCATCCGCTGGAGCGTGGATTGGAAATCCTGCAAGCGATGGATGGAGTCGACCGCGTCGGGTTGGCGGGGGATCATGTCCGAGTCATCAGCGCACGGGTAGGGAAAGAGGCGTTGCAAAGCCGCTTAAGCAGGGAAAAGATTCAGGTTGAAAAAATCGAGAGGGGAGAGCCAACTCTGGAGGATGTCTTCCTCGCATTGGCACGTTAAATTTGTACCGCAAAATTCATTTTGCGTTTACGGCGCAAAATGAATTTTGCGGTACTTTTACTGTTCGGGGGTGACGATTGCCATGATGAGATATACCAACAGCATGGCGCCGTTGAAGGTGAAGAATCCCAGCACGAACATCAAGCGGATGATGGTGGGGTCGATGTTGAGATAATCGCCGAGCCCCGCGCACACACCCGCGACCATGCGGTTGGATTTGCTCCGCGTGAGGGTTTTGTAGTCGGTCATTTTTTTTTTGCTCCTTTCGTTTTGTCTGTTTCTCTTACGCAGGCAATCGAAAAGGGTTGCACATTAAATGGGTGAATAATGTTGGACGCGATTCTTGCCGTTTCTCTTGGCGTGATAGAGCGCCTGGTCTGATTCTCCAATGAGTTTTTCCAGCGCTTCCATTGCAGGTAATTGAGTGTTCGGAAAACCGTATGTGCTAATGCCGAAACTGGCTGTGATCTTGTGTTCGATCACTTTGTTTTTTTCGAGCGAAGAGCGAATGCGTTCAGCTACTTCACTGGCTTGATGTTGACCACAGTTTGGCATAATGATGAGAAATTCCTCACCGCCATAGCGCACAAGAACATCATTTTCCCGAATGTTTTTTTGGGCGATGTGCGCAAGTTCCTGTAAAACCAGGTCGCCGTTTTGATGTCCATAAGTATCGTTGAACAGCTTAAAGTTATCCACGTCCAGCAGGATCGTGGAAACCATTTTTCCCAATGTTTGACATTCCGCTGCAATTTTTGGGAATAGCTCATCTATGGCGCGGCGATTGTAAGCCTGGGTAAGCGGATCACGCTGTGTAAGCTTTGCAAGGCGCAGGTTTTCCCGTTCCAGGTTGAGCGCCAGTTCGGCGGTATGCATTTTTTCAGTAATATCGAGAATGGAACAGGCGATATATAGTTCGTTATGTTCATGCAGGGGATTCAAGGCGATATCAACACGGAATTCAGTCCCATTTTTCTTGAGACCTTTAAGGTTGTAATACGACCCTATGGGGCGGTTGTTTGGGCTGGCTTGATATTTCTCGCGATGAGTTTCGTGTTTTTTTCGCAGCCGCCCAGGTATCAATTCTTCGATGGATTTTCCATGTAATTCCCCTGAGTTATATTCGAACATGGTTTCTGCGAGCGCATTGGCGTGGAAAATCGTGCCTTTGGTGTCGACAATGATAACCGCCACCGGAGCTGTATTGGCGACAATGATGTAGGGAACGATCTGTGTGTCTTTTAATCTACTTAATGCATACAGATATCCGCTTTTCTTATTTCGATTAATATTTGTCAAAAAGGTTTTGTAGGATTTATCTTTGCAGAGAACTTTATACTCCAGTGCGAAAACCGGGTGCCCCGCCTTAAGGATTTGTATGGCTACCCGGATTTTTTCGTGATCTTCGGGATGCACCAGGCTCCAAAATGATAATGTTTTTAACTCGTCCACGCTCCAGCCGGTTATGGCGGTGTAGGCAATGTTGGCGTGGATAATATTCCCGCTGCTGTCTGCAATGGTCATTGGATCGGCGGAGAATTTAAAAAAATCTTCGAATTCGCTCATATA
>JAUXWL010000359.1 GCA_030680155.1 Anaerolineales bacterium | reverse complement strand
AAATTTGGAAATCGAATGATGGGTGATGGTCATCCCGCGTATGTGATCGCGGAAGTGGGCATCAATCATAATGGCGACATGGACGTTGCCAGGAAAATTATCGATGCGGCAAAACACGCGGGCGCGGATGCGGTCAAGTTTCAGAAGCGCGCGCCCGAAGTGTGTACGCCGCCCGAACAGCAGAAGCAAATGCGCGAGACGCCGTGGGGCTATATCTCCTATTTGGATTATCGTTACAAGGTGGAGTTCAACGAAGAGCAGTACCGCGAGATCGACCGCTACTGCAAGGAAGCGGGAATCGATTGGATGGTTTCTGTGTGGGACGAACCCTCGGTGGATTTCATGCAGAAGTTTGACACGCCTGCCTACAAAGTTCCTTCCGCTTCGCTGACTGACCACAACCTGCTCAAGTACGTCCGCCAGACGGGCAAGCCCGTTATTATTTCCACGGGCATGTCCACCATGGAGCAGATTCACAAAGGCGTGAATATCGTCGGTGAAGATAACCTTGTTATCATGCACTGCACCAGCACCTATCCCTGCGAACCTGAAGAGTTGAACCTGCGCATGATCGAAACCTTGCGCAAGGAATTCCCGAATAATCCGATTGGCTATTCGGGTCACGAAGTGGGTCTCGTCCCTTCGGCGATTGCGATTGCGCTTGGCGCAACTTCCATTGAACGTCACATCACATTGGACCGCGCCATGTGGGGCAGCGATCAGGCAGCCTCTGTGGAGCCAGGCGGCTTTGAACGCCTCGTGAAATATATCCGCGTTACGGAAGCCTCGCTCGGCGACGGTGTGAAGCGCGTGTACGAATCCGAAAAGGGTTCGATGAAGAAACTCCGCCGCGTTGTGAACGAGTAACTGATCTTTACGCATTACGAATTGCGGAATACGTGATTCGTAATGCGTAATGCGTATTATCTATGAATATTGCCGCGCACCTCCGCCGCACTCTCCGCCCCTACGGAAAGACCGCCCAATCCATCCTGCGTTGGAAGCGCCTGTCTTTCAACGATGCTCCGCCCATTTTTGGCAACTCCAAGCCGAAGAGCGGGTCGCATTTGCTTTTGCAGATTCTCAGCGGCTTCACACAGATCATGCCGTATCGTTATGTGGATGCAGAGCCAATAAGGACGATTGAGAAGAACGGAAGAAGAAAGACGAAAGAAGAAATACTGGATGAATTAAAACGCATCCCAAACGGAGTCGTCGGCTGGGGATATGTGGATGCCACGCCCGAGAACGCCTCTTTCTTAACCCAGGCTGGACGTGTGAACTATTTCATTTATCGTGACCCGAGGGATATGCTCGTCTCGCAAGTGTTCTTCGCGACCGACATGCACGAAGAGCATGGGATGCACGCCTACTACAACTCCCTGCCTGATTTTGGCGCGCGGCTCAATGCAGCCATTACGGGTATTGACCAGGACGGGCTGAAAATGGTCAGCGTGAAACAACGCTATGAAGGCGTCTTCGCATGGCTCGGACAAAAGAACGTGATGTGCATCCGTTTTGAAGACCTGATCAACAACCGCGACGCGACACTCATGTCCATGCTCGATGAAGTGGAGAAGACAGGCTATAAGATTCCAACTCCGCGTGAGAAGGCGTTGTCCGTTTTGGTGGATGCCATTCAACCGGGGAAAAGTCATACCTTCCGCTCAGGGAAAACGGGCGGCTGGAAGGAACATTTTTCGGATGAACACAAGAAATTGTTCAAAGATGTGGCGGGGGAGTTGTTGGTAAAGTTGGGATATGAAAAGGATAATGATTGGTGAGATTGTGTTGTTTGATAACTATATCCCCGTGCGAGGGTAGGGCGGGACGATGAAAGAATTCCTCACCCAACGTATCAAACGCGGACTTGTCCGCAGGCTCAATCTGCTCAAGATCGCATCGGTAGCACGCGAAGTAGTGCGTAACTCACCAACTCCCTCTGGCGCGCCTGTGGTCTTCTTCAAAGCATCCACAGGCATTGACGACCTCTCATGGAACAGCGGATTTCACCTGCTGGCTTCGTGGGCATTCCGTTTGCAGGGCATCCCTGTGGCGTATTTTGCGTGCAATTCAGGCATGAGCAAATGCGTGCTGGGGACAAATCGCGACAATCCGCAAAAAGAGATGCCTTGCAAGTCGTGTGTGATGCAGTCG
>JAUXWL010000347.1 GCA_030680155.1 Anaerolineales bacterium | reverse complement strand
CCCGCGCGGCGAGATCGAGATCACCGACCTGAACCGCCTCTATCTCGAACGCGGCGAACTGCAGGTTACCCAACTGGGGCGTGGCGTCGCCTGGCTGGATGCCGGCACGCACGAGTCGCTGTTGCAGGCGGCGAATTTTATTCAGGCGGTCGAAGAACGCCAGGGATTGATGATCTCCTCCCCGGAAGAGATCGCCTACCGTAAAGGCTTTATTGATCGCGAGCAATTGAAGAAACTGGCGGGTCAATTGGGGGATAATGGCTATGGTAAAAATCTATTAAGGCTGGCGGAAGAAGGCATTAAATATGAATAAGAGCGGGCAGTTCGTTTCCAAATATGATGCGGCAGAGCATGGGGGGGTATTTGGATTTATACGGAGAATGTTTCGGGAAATTGTCATATACCGATATGCCATCTATAACTTTATCAGCTCAAATTTAAGGGCGCGTTATCGCCGCTCGGCTATTGGCTTTTTCTGGAGCCTGCTCAACCCTTTATTCACCATGATCATTATGTCGGTTGTATTTTCCACGATCTTTAGGAACCCCCTTGCGAATTTCAGCATTTATATCTTCAGCGGACTTCTGCCGTGGGCGATGATCTCAAATAGCATGATGAATGGTTCCATGTCACTTATCTCCATGGAATCATATTTGAAAAAGATCTACATCCCAAAAGTGATATTTCCGATGGTGGTTGTTGGTGTAGAGGTGGTCAATTTCCTGTTTAGTTTGGTGAGCATGTTCTTTTTGGCCGTCTTTTTGGGGGCGAAGATCACCTGGGCGCTTGCCGTTCTTCCGCTGGCGTTGTTGGTAACGGCGCTCTTTCTCCTTGGGCTGGCAATGATCGTCAGTATCGTGAATGTGTATTTTCGAGACCTGTCCCATATTGTGCAGGTTGTGTTTACAGGATTATTCTACCTGACGCCGATTGTATATCCTCTTGAATTTATTGAAAGCAAAACCCTTTTATATACAGTGGCGAAATTAAATCCATTTTTGTATTTTGTAGAATTGTTCCATGCGATCATTTACAGGGCGGAATTTCCGAGTTTGTCCGGGTGGATGATCTGTATCGGGCTGATGGCTGCGAGCCTGTTGTTTGGATTGCTTGTTTTTTCATCGAAAGAAAAGGATATTGTGTACAGGCTATGAAAACCTTTGTCAGGATCAGGGATCTTTCGGTTAAGTTCCGAATTTACCGTAATCCAAATCCGTCGCTGAAAGATTTGGCTGTTAATCGTTTTTTAGGCAAAAAACAAAGAGACCAGTATACGGAGTTTTTTGCAGTAAATCGCATGACGCTTAATATTGAGTCTGGCGACCGTTTGGGAATTATCGGCATGAATGGCGCGGGGAAATCCACCCTGCTTAAGACCATTGCCGGCATTTATTCGCCTCATGAAGGCAGTGTGAGTATGAATGGCAGGATCACACCGCTTATGGAATTGGGCGCTGGTTTTGATGCGGAACAAACCGGTTGGGACAATATTTTTCTTAACGGAGCATTGCTTGGTTTTTCACCGGCCGAGGTGGAGAAGAAGAAACAGGCCATTGCCGAGTTCTCTGAACTGGGGGAATTCCTCGACCTGCCGGTTAAGTATTATTCCAGCGGTATGTATGGCAGGCTGGCCTTTTCGATTGCGACCATGATGGAACCGGAGATCCTTTTGATCGATGAGGTATTTGCCACCGGTGATGCTCATTTTGTCGAGAAGAGCTCCCAGCGGATTCTGCAATTGGTTGAGCTATCTCAGATTGTGATTATCGTTTCGCATAGTTTAGAACAGATTAAGAAATTGTGTAACAGGGTAATTGTGATGGATAAAGGTATTATTCTTAAAGATGCTTCTCCTCAGGAAGCGCTTGATTTTTATACAGAGAATATTATCCATGCACAACATTCCTAGCAAGATCCTCCTGCTCGCCAAAAACGGACAACTCGGCTGGGAATTGCACCGCAGCCTGCTTCCTCTGGGCAAGGTGCTCGCGCTGGAAACCCCACAGATCGATCTTGAAAAGCCCGAGACCTTCATTCCCCTGATCCGCGAGTTGAAACCTGCTTACATCATCAACCCTGCCGCCTACACCGCAGTGGACCTTGCCGAAACGGAGCAGGAACGCGCGCGAAATATCAATGCTGTTGCGGCGGGTATCCTGGCGGAGGAAGCCCAAAAAATGGGGGCGGTTTTCATCCACTATTCCACCGATTATGTCTTTGACGGCAAAAAGGGCGCACCGTACTTGGAAGAGGACGAAACCACTCCCCTGAATGTCTATGGGGAATCCAAGTTGCAGGGTGAGCGGGGCATTCAGGCGGTGGGTGGGTCGCATTTTATCTTGCGCACCAGTTGGGTGTATAGCCTGAGGCAGCAGGGCGGATTTGTAAACAAGGTATTACAGTGGTCGCGTCAACAAACCCAATTGCGGATGGTGACCGACCAGATCGGCAACCCCACCTGGGCGCGGATGCTGGCGGAAATCACGGCACTGCTGATCGCGCGCGGAGAAGGTTATTTGCGCGAGCGGGCCGGCTTGTATCACCTGGCAGGCGGCGGGTTTGCCAGCCGCTTTGAATGGGCGCAAGCCATTCTTGAGCTTGACCCTCAGCAGCAGGAACAGATCGCAGCTGAAATCCTGCCCGCGCTGACTTCAGAGTTCCCCACCCCAGCCGAACGCCCGCTTTTTTCCGCGTTGGATTGTTCGAAATTTGAGTCCACTTTTAATTTGACCCTGCCGCCCTGGAGGACTGCACTTCAATTGGCGATGGGTTAAAATCCAAGCCTGATGAATCGAAGTCTTAAGACTGCCAGGTCCATACAGCGCGGGGGCTATGTAGGCGCGCTTGTACTCTTGTTTCTTTTGCTGGTTAGCCCGGTGCAGGGTGGTCTGGCACAGGAGCCGACCCCAACAACAACACCTACAGAGGAAATCACAGCCACAGAAACTGAACCAACTGTCCCTGAGGAAGAAGCGGGCCCGCAGCCGCAGTATTCCGGGCAATTGTCACGCATCCTGGTGAAGATCACATCCCGCGCGCGCCTCTCGAACGTCGTCGAGCGGGCCAAGGGGTTTGGTCAGGTATTGGAACGGGAGGAGCTTTCGAAATTGGGGGTGTTCGTTGTGGATGTGCCCGTGGAGGAATTCGAAGCCCGCAAGACCCTGATCTTGAATATTTCAGGAGTGCAGGCAGTGGAACCCGAACAATGGGTCAGCGCGGCAGATACCATCCCGAACGACCCGGGCTATGTCAACCAGCATGGACTGCCCGCCATCCGTGCGCCGCAGGGCTGGGACCTGGCGACGGGTTCGAGTTCAGTGGTCATCGCCGTTGTGGATAGCGGCGTGGATTATGGACATGCCGACCTGGCGGGCAAACTTACTGCCGGGCATAATTTTATTGCCTGCCCAAACAGCGTCCCGCCCTGCCCATTTTTGCCGCAGGATGATTACGGACATGGAACTCATGTGGCCGGCATTGCCGCGGCGCTCACTAATAACAACACCGGCGTGGCAGGAGTTTCGTGGGGCGCGCAGGTCATGCCGGTCAAGGTCTTGAATTCGTCTGGCAATGGCTCCTATGAAAATGTTGCGGCCGGCATCGTTTGGGCGGTGGATCATGGCGCGCAGGTCATCAATTTGAGTTTGGGCGGCATCAATCCCTCGGCGGCGCTGGAAAGCGCCGTGTTGTATGCGTATGGCCATAATACCTTGCTGGTGGCGTCCACGGGCAACCAGGGCAGCCCGAATGTGCTGTATCCTGCCCGTTACCCGCAGGTTGTGGCAGTGGGCGCAAGCAATATGAACAACCTGCCCGCCAGTTTCTCGAATTACGGCCCAGAGGTGGATCTTGCTGCGCCCGGCGAAAATATCTACAGCCTGTGGATCGGCAACAGCTACCAAATTCGCAGCGGCACTTCGATGTCGGCGCCCTTTGTCAGCGGGTTGGCGGCGGTGCTGTTTGGTTACATCTCCGGCGCGGATGCGGTGCGCAGTGTCATCGAAGCCACAGCATTGGATATTGGTCCAGTGGGCTGGGACAATTATTCCGGGGCGGGCTTGATCCAAATGGATGCTGCGCTCGCGCTGGTGATTCCGCCCACCCCGACCCTCACTCGAACCTCAACGCCAACTTTAACGCCAACCACAGCCTCAATTACTGGAGGCGGAGGATCATTCAACCCGCCCGGATCATTGCCGTTCCCCGTAGTCACCCTGCTTACCGGAATGTCCCCGCCTCTTCCCACCCTCACGCCTGCCACAGGGACCCAGACAGTCTCCCCGCCCAAAGAGACAACTCCCACCCCCACGCCGACCCAGACGCCAACTCCCGCACAGGATGTCACCCCCTTGTGGGGAAATAAAGTCGAACGGTTGAAAATTCTCCTCTCGCCCTATTTTTGCGGCGCGGTTCTCATGATCCTGCTGGGGCTGTGGCTGTTCCGGCGCGCGCGGAAACAAAATCGGCTCATTGGTCTTCGTCGTAATTAACTCAAGTTGCCACCATGTCAAGAAATCCAAAACCCTTGCCACAAATTCCGCTAATAGGCGCAGATTTTTTCTCAAATTCGTGAAAATCTGTGACATCGTGCCCGTAGGGTAAATCCGCGGCAAAAAGAGATTTTTTTAGCACAATTCTCTACCGTACATTCTATAAATTGATGTCGTTGCGAGCCGCCGCTCTTGTACTTTGGCGGCGACGTGTGCCACGAAGTGGTAAGCAATCCCCTTTACAACGGAAACATCCTTTAAAACAGGGGATTGCTTCGTCGGAAAGAGCAAAAACCCTCCTCGCAACGACATTTGTACGGTAGAAAAATACATTCGTGAAAATTCG
>JAUXWL010000528.1 GCA_030680155.1 Anaerolineales bacterium | reverse complement strand
ATTTTATGAAGCTCCAATTCAAGTATATATAGTATCCCGAATCGCTCGGGTTGGTGTCGGCATAAAGTCTATAGTTTGTTGTGTTCATAATTTCGTTTCCCCCCAAAACCGAACCTGATACCATGTACCAAAACATTGTGCTTATTAATTGACCTTCTGTTAGGTTAAAGTCAGGCTCAAAGTCGCCGCCGTTCGCTACGCGAAGACGCAGTACCCATATCTGGGCATACATCCCCGGCGGCGTGTTGCTGGAAAACGCCTGCGCCGGGGAAAGTGCCCAGAATGGGTACGGCGCAGGGAGCAACCTTGCGCTGTAATATTAATTGACCTTCTGTTAGGTTTCCCGATAATGATTGCCCCTTTTTATTTGTACTTTCTCGAATCGTGGATGAACTGGATGTGTTGAAGTTAATCTGATCGATCTGGAAAACCTCAAAAAGAATAAGCAAGCCAGCGGAAGGCCAAAGGATCTTGTAGATCTCAAGAAATTACAGCAGAAAAAAGCTGACCGCTGAAACATGAAAGCCGCCATCTCCGTTGACCACCGCGTCAGCGACGGCGCCGACATCGTACTCTTCAGGGTAAGCCGCTCAGTTCATGCAAGCGTCCTGACTTCGAAAGTTTTTATTTACGGCACGTAATACTCCACCAGCAACGTAGGTCGGTCGATCATCCCGCTGAAATTTCCGCTGAAGAACGAGATGGTATCCTCGCTCATGTCATCGTTGTCATCGAGCAAAAAGCCGAGGCGGAATTGCGTGGAGCCTTTCAGGTTGATGAACGGAAATGCCCTGGCATCCAAAGTAGACCAGTACCAATTCCCAACGGGATTATTCTGGATCGTCCCCACCGAATAGGCGCTGGCCGGCGCTTGAAAATCGGAAATCTGCAAGGCGCCGATCGCAAACGGACCAAAGCTCCCAAACGCGCCCTGACGAATATCAATCCAAATATAGCGATGGGTAGTGAACGGATTCGTGCCCACCACACCCTGAGATTGGATCATCAAAATCACCTTGCCGACCACCGCAGTATCAGGCAGGGATGCGGTCGAGAAATCCAAAATCGCGCGGTACTGCAAATCCTTTCCGTCATCTCCAAGCCGAAAGGTTTGGGCTTTCGAATTCGTCGTGCCGCCCTGATCGCTGGTCTCTTTGGATTCCAAAACCCAGCCGTCGTTATTCCCATTCGAAAAGAAAACAGCCGTTTTCACAACAGGGATCGAGCGGTCAAGCACATAACTATCACCCGCCGAGAAATTCCCATTCCCAACGCCAACCCCGCCCAATGGCAAACCTGAAGCATCCACAATGCTGTCGTTGTCGATCACATCGAGTCGAATGGTACCGCTGCCACTCCCCGTATTGACAGTGACGATGTATAGACTGCTCGTCCCTGTGACATCAACCAACGCCGCATCGCTCACCCCGGAGACTGTCAGCACAAAATCGGCAAGGTCCACGCCGACGACGGGTTCGGAGAATCCCACTGTGAAGCGGACTGTACCAGCGGAGGCAGGGCTTGGGTCAGCTCGCAGGCTCGAGGTTACGAAAGGCGCGGTCGTATCCATCACAGGGGTGACGGTCGGCACAGGCGTATCCGTTGGGGCAGGCGTATCCGACGGGAGAGGCGACGGAGGCGTATCCGTTGCTGGCGGCGGCACACCAAACGCCGATTCAAACGCGCCAATATCGGGGGCGCTTCCATAAAAGCCATCATTGATTCCGGGGATGAGAATTCCACGATCAATGTTTGGGCTGGCAGGCAACAGCGTGAAATTGCCGCCGCCCGGGTTACTCAACATGGGTTGATTCTCGTGCCCGTTGCATTCAAGACCTGTTGCCTTGCACAAATCGGTGATCGCAGCGTAGTTGACATTCTCCCATTTGAAATGCGGGCTGGCGCGCGTGGTGTACCAGTTGTCGTAGTTCCAATCATGCCGCGTCGAGCCGCTGAATGATTCCTCAAAGGCATAACCATTCCCCTGAAAGATATTATTCCGCATCACCACATTATGTACCGGACGCAGCATACTCATGGCATTCAACCCGCCTGCATCCGTCCAACTTGTGTTGTGATAGACCAGCACAATACCGTCCGAATTCAAGTCCCACTTAAAACTGGTGCCGCTGAAATTGGAGATGGTCGAACGCATGACCCACACAGGCCCATAGGTAACAGGCGCAATCGAAATGCCAACCAGGGTTGAATCAATCGTGTTGTTCCGAAACCGATGGTTAATGCAAGTACCTTCAGGCTCGATGGCATCGTCCTTTATCGAATAAATATGGTTGTTGTAAATATCCGCATCGAATGCCACAGCCGGATTCTCCAATGCAGCGGATGAACCTGTGTAAATGCCATTGAAAAAATCATGAATCGTATTACCGCGCGCAATCGCCCCCACATGTCCGCGCAGGATGATGGCCGTCCCTTCCATCGAGGAGCCCTTCACCGCCTTCCATGGCCAATCGCCTGTGGTCGGATCGTAGATTTCGTTGTACTCGATGCGAGTATCATTGCCGCGGTCTTCGCCGCCCGTCCAATCGATATAAATTCCCTTCTGTAGGTTGTGGATGCGATTCTTACGAATGACAAGGTGCGAAGCATTCCGCGCGCAAACGCCACAACCGGAACTGGCCCCATAATGACGCATCTCAAACCCCTCGATCCAGATCCAATCACGCCCCTCCACTGTGAACGCATTCGTCAACCGCGGCACTTGCCATGAATATTTCGAAGGGTCTTCAGGGTTGCGCACAAACAGACGGGATGTCCCCGCTTCGTAATACCAACCCTCATTGACGGATACACCATTATGCCCGCGTCCTTCCAACAGGCTGTTAAGGTCATTGTACAAGTAAAACCGCTTTTGTCCGCGCGCAAGATAACGGATGGACGGACCGATCTTTGTGAACCAGACTCGCGCCTTGGACTCATGCGGCTTCCATACATCCACAGCCAGCGGCTCGGAACTATCCAAAATTGCGCTTCCACCCTGCGCCTTGACTTGAATCCAATTTCCGGCAGTTCCCGAAGCTGGGAAAGTGATCTCCTCCCGGTACACCCCATCCGCCACCAAAACCTGCGTCCCCGGGACTGCGCGATTCACCCCTTCCTGAATCGTCCGCAACGGCGCAGCGGACGAACCGTCGCCATCAGGCAGGGCATCATCATCAACATAAATAATCGCAGACGGCGTGAACAAAAACTCGTCCGGTTGTGTCGTAACCGAACCGCTAACCTCGGCTGTCCCGTCCACAACCCTGACTTCGTACGTCGTAGATGGAGACAGCCCAAACAAACTGCCTGCCAGCCGCCCATCATCCATGCGCATCAACGGGTGGCCCGTGCGCCAGGTCAATTCACCCACACGGCGATAGGTCAGTTCTGCCTTCTTCGGCAGGCTCGAACCGCTCACCACTACACCCACGGTTTCGATATTGGCAACGAAACTCAATTGAGCGAAAACTGCCTGTGGAAAAACTTCGTAAGGGTGGTTTGAATCAAACTGGCTCTTCCCCGCTACATCCGAAATAGGCACAGCCACGGAAGCCGCCAGAAACATAATCAAAAAACCTATTTGCAGCCTGTGCGTCAATGTACGAACCCAAATCCCAGCGATCATGAATGCCTCACATCTCCAATGCGATCAAACCCCATCTTTATCTTCACTATAGCACATCCACTGAAAAAAAATCATTTCAAAATCGGGACAGTAAAACGCTTCCACTTCCACCCTGACCTTGAGTTGACCCGCCACCCAAACAACAACCACCCCGACTCTTTCAAGTGCGGGGTGGGCTTAATCATGACCAGCCGTTGTTCGATCAACTTTC
This sequence comes from Anaerolineales bacterium, assembly GCA_030680155.1. GTDB lineage: Bacteria > Chloroflexota > Anaerolineae > Anaerolineales > Villigracilaceae > Villigracilis. The sequence goes on along the minus strand of JAUXWL010000528.1, from coordinate 180 downwards.
TCGCGAGTTCAATCTCCTCATCGTTGATGGTGTGTCACCTGCCATGGCAATTTATTATCGCTCATAAGTCATTTCAAGGAGCTGAGCCATTTCCGTTCGGTTTCGCCTCGAAAATACGGCTCTTTCTGGACAGCAATTCCAAATCTAAAATTGTGTAGAAGGCAAAGATGCCAAACCTTA
>JAUXWL010000338.1 GCA_030680155.1 Anaerolineales bacterium | reverse complement strand
TCCCTGATCGAAAAGACGGAAGAGTCGTTGAAGCAGCAGCTTTCCGACCGTGAAGATACGCTGGATGCCTACTTCCAGGGGCTGCGGGATTTGGAGGAGATGCCCCGTCCGCAGAAGATTCAGGAGGATGTCAACGGGATGATGCATTTGCAATTGCGCTTCAGCAATGACATCCAAAAGATGCTGGCGGACGATCCCGAAGACGCGAAGGATGATATTCAGGAACTGGTCTCCAATCAGTTGACGATCCTTCATGCCACCCGCGTTATTGGCGCGATCCAGAACCGCGTGGGGGAACAGATCCAATGGCAGAACCCGCTGCCTTCGGATTGGGATGAACTCTCTTACATTTTGTCGAATACCGCCCGCGATGCGCTGGAGAAGAAACGCGAGCGCCTGAATGGACAGATCACGCGCGACATCGATGTGCTGATGCAGCGCGAGGATGCCTCCACCCCTGCCGGAAAACTGCGCCTGTTGCTGACGCTCTCGCAGGGCGCGCGCACCGCATTCGACCAGAAGACCCACAAGCAGGTCAGGCAATTCTTCATGCGCTTTTCGTATGTCTTTTATGCGGCGCAGCTGCTTGACGGCATGGAAGCGGAAGCCCTCGCGGATGATGTCATGGAGCATCTCGAAGCGGCGGAGATTGCCCTGCGCGAGACGTGGGGACAGAGCGAGTATGCCCGCCTGAAAATGAATGCCACGAAACTGGCGGATTTCGGTCCGGCGGCGCGCATCGCTTTCGGGGAGGAACGACTCAACGAAGCCGTATCAAGCCTGAGCGAGTCTGAAGCGGAGGAGTTGTCCGCTGCGCTTGGAAGATATGTATTGAATGAAGTCCATCGTCAGTTATTGTTGGGCGCGTTCAGCGAGTTGTGGGTGGAATATCTCACCAAGGTGGAGGCGCTGCGCGTGTCCATCGGCTTGGAGGCTTACGCCCAACGTGACCCGCTGGTACAATACAAAGGACGCGCATCTGAAATGTTCGCGCAACTGCTTGAAGATGTGCGCGGGCTGGTTATCAGCCGCGCGTTTGCGGCCCGACCACGCAGAGTGGAGATCACGCCGCTCGAAACCTCAGAGGCGACTCCCAGCGCGCCGGGCGAAACGGCAGTGCAAATTAGCGGCAGCAAGAAGAAGCGCAAGCGCCATTAATCAGAGGCAGAGTTTGCTCCCCAACGACACCGCCCCCCTTAATAAGTTTTTTTCCCTTCCAAAGGTTGAGTTACACCGCCATTTGGAAGGTTCCTTGCGTTTGACGACCATGCTCGATATTGCGCGCCAGCATGGGGTTACCGTGCCCGTTAGTATGTTCAACTTAAGCGGGCTGGTGCAGATACAAGACCAGGACCCGATGACGTTCTCGAACTTTCTCGATAAGTTCAAGACGCTGCGCCTGTTCTATAAATCTCCCGATGTGATCCATCGCGTCACTGCCGAAGCGGTGGAGGATGCGGCGAAGGATAACATTCGCTACCTCGAACTGCGTTTTACGCCCGTGGCGCTCAGCCGCGCCGAGGGGTTCCCCCTGCATGACGTGATGGATTGGGTCATCACCAGCGCACAGGATGCGGCCAAAAAGCACAAGGTCAAAGTCGGTCTGATCGCTTCGGTGAACCGCCATGAAAGCCCCGAGCTTGCCGAGCAGGTGGCCTGGCTGGCGGCGGACCACGTCAAGAACGGGATGACCGGGCTTGATCTGGCAGGCAATGAAGCGGAGTTCAAATCGAATCCGTTTCATGAGATATTCAAGGAAGCCAGGCAATCCGGCTTGCACTTAACCGTCCATGCGGGGGAATGGGGTCCCGCCGAAAATGTGCGGGATGCCATCGAGAACATGGGGGCGGAACGCATCGGTCATGGTGTGCGCGTGCTGGAAGATGAAAACGTCACGGCGCTGGCCAGGGAGCGCGGCGTTGTCTTTGAAGTCTGTGTGACGAGTAATTTCCAATCTGGTGTGGTGAAGAATTTGCAGGACCATCCGCTGCCGCGCATGATCGCGGCGGGCTTGAAAACGACCATCAACACCGATGACCCAAGTGTTTCCCGCATTACCCTGTCGCGCGAATACCAGCATATTTGCGACGATCTGAACGTGCCGTTGGAGGATGTCAAGACCTGCATCCTGAATGCGGCGCAGGCCTCCTTTTTGCCGGACGTTGAAAAAGCAGCGTTTGTGTCGTCCATAAAAAAGGAATTGAAGTTGTAAGAGAGCGTTTCTTAAGTCAGACCCTAAAGGTTTTCGCCGCAAAACAGAATTATAATTTGCAAAAAAGCGCCCACAAAACGGCGTTTTCGTAACCGTGGGAAACCTTTAGGGTCTTTGCCTACGAGTTAAGAAACAGTCTCTAAGACCGTACCACCTGACAAAGGGGCATCAGGGAAAACCGCCCTGCTTGTTTCTGACTGTCATTCATCCGTTAAAACCACCACATGTAAATCAAGGATATCAAAGGCGCTCCTTTGTGTTCTTCGCAATTGTGGTGTGACACCCTCACCCCTTCGCCCCTCTCCCTCAGGGAGTGGGGCTGGGGTGAGGGAATCTCACCAAAGGAGTATCCGATGCAAGATTTTTTTAATTCCCGCAGCGTATTAAAAGTGGGGGGGAAAGAATACGCCATCCACCGCCTCGATGCGCTGGAAAAGGCAGGCTTGACGAAACTCAGCAAACTGCCCTATTCCATCCGCATCCTGCTCGAAGCCGCTCTGCGTCAATGTAATGACAAGGAGATCACTCAGTCAGATGTGAAGAACATCGCCGCGTGGACTCCCCTCACCCCCAGCCCCTCTCCCACAGGGAGAGGGGGGCGACCTGGCATTCCCTTCCTGCCTGCGCGCGTGGTCATGCAGGATTTCACGGGCGTGCCCGCTGTCGTTGACCTGGCTGCCATGCGTGCGGCGGTTGCCCGCCTCGGCGGCGACCCGAGGAAGATCAATCCGCTCGTGCCCGTGGACCTGGTCATTGACCATTCCGTGCAGGTGGATTTCTTCGCCACAGCCGATGCGCTCAACCGCAACACGGAAGTTGAGTTCCAGCGCAACCGCGAACGCTACGAATTCCTCAAATGGGGACAGAAGGCATTCAGCAACTTCCGCGTTGTGCCGCCGATGACCGGCATTGTGCATCAGGTCAATCTCGAATATCTTGCCGATGTGGTCATGGTTAAGGAGACTTCCGAAGTCTCAGAGACTTCGGAAGTCTTGGCCTTCCCCGATACCCTCGTCGGCACCGACTCGCACACCACCATGATCAACGGTCTTGGCGTGGTCGGCTGGGGCGTGGGCGGCATCGAAGCGGAAGCCGTCATGCTCGGTCAGCCGATGGACATGCTGCTGCCTGATGTGATCGGTTTTAAACTATTCGGCAAGCTCAGCGAAGGCGTCACTGCCACCGATCTGGTGCTGACTGTCACGCAGATGCTGCGCAAGAAAGGCGTGGTGGATAAATTCGTCGAGTTCTTTGGCGAAGGACTCAGCAACATGTCTTTGACCGACCGCGCAACGATCGCGAACATGGCTCCCGAATATGGCGCCACGATGGGCTACTTCCCTGTGGATGAAGAGACGCTGCGCTACATGCGCCTGACGGGTCGCTCCGATGAAACCATTGCCCGCACGGAAGCCTACATGCGCGCACAGGGACTTTTCCATGACGCCAGCATGCCCGACCCGGAATATACCGACACGCTCGAACTGGACCTCGGATCGGTCGTCCCTTCTCTGGCAGGACCCAAGCGACCACAGGACCGCGTCGCGCTTAACGATATGAAGGATACCTTCCGAAAGGCATTGACCGCCCCTGTGAAAGATCGCGGCTACGAACTTTCCGGCGATGCCCTGAATCGTGAAGCCACCTTCGGTACCAACGGCGGCACGCAAAAGATGAAACACGGCGCGATTGTGATCGCCGCGATCACATCCTGCACGAATACATCCAACCCATCCGTCATGATCGCAGCGGGACTTGTCGCAAAGAAGGCGGTTGAAAAAGGCATGAACGTGAAGCCGTATGTCAAAACCTCCCTTGCGCCCGGCTCGCTGGTTGTGACAGAATATCTTAAGAATGCAGGCCTGATCGATCCGCTTTCCAAGCTGGGCTTCAACGTCATCGCCTACGGATGCACCACCTGCATCGGCAACTCCGGTCCATTGCCTGGTGAGGTTGCCAAAGCTGTTACCGGCAATGACCTGGTTGCGGCGGCGGTGATATCCGGTAATCGCAACTTTGAGGGTCGTGTACATCCGCTGGTGAAGGCGAACTATCTGGCGTCCCCGCCATTGGTGGTGGCGTATGCCCTTGCCGGCACAGTCGATATTGACTTGAACAACGAACCGCTCGGCACAGACAAAAACAATCAGCCTGTATATCTCAAGGACTTGTGGCCCAGCCAACAGGAGGTCAGCGAAGCGATTGAGTTAAATGTCAAGGCGGAAATGTTCAAAGCCAAATATGCGGATGTGTTCTCCGGTTCCGATATGTGGAAAGAGATCAAGGTCAAGGAAGGCGACCTGTTCGAGTGGAGCGATGAGTCAACTTATATTCATCACCCGCCCTACTTCCAGACTCTGACACTGGACAGTCCGTCCATTCAGGAGATCAAGGACGCGCGTGTGCTTGGCATGTTCGGCGATTCGATCACCACCGATCATATTTCCCCGGCGGGCAACATTGCCGTGGATTCCCCGGCGGGAAAATTCCTGCAAGCGCGCGGCGTTCAACCGAAGGACTTCAACCAGTACGGCACGCGCCGTGGCAATGACCTGGTGATGGCGCGCGGCACGTTTGCGAATATCCGCCTCAAGAACATCATGGTCGCGCCGAAGGAAGGCAACTGGACCAAGTACGACGGACAGGAAATGTCCATTTTCGATGCGGCGATGAAATATAAGGAAGCGGGCGTGCCGACGATTGTCCTCGCGGGCAAGGAATATGGCACCGGCTCCAGCCGTGACTGGGCAGCAAAGGGACCGATGCTTCAGGGCGTGAAGGCGGTCATTGCTGAATCGTTCGAGCGCATTCACCGCTCGAATTTGGTCGGCATGGGTGTGCTTCCGCTGAGATTCACCCTGGGGCAAAACGCCGAATCTCTCGGTCTGGATGGAAGCGAAGTGTTTACCATCGCAGGCTTGAGCGACCAGATCAAACCTCAAAGCGAGGTGACGGTCAGGGCGCAGAAATCCAGCGGGGCTGTGGTTGAATTCAAAGCGACGGTGTTGTTGAATACCGATGTCGAGGTGAATTACTTCCGCAACGGCGGTATCCTGCATACGGTGCTGCGAAATCTGGTGAAGTAAGCAGTCTGCTCATTTCATCAACCTGGAAGAAAACGAAACGAAACCTGCCTTGGTGGGTTTCGTTTTTTGTTGGTAGTGGTGTGATTTTAGAGGAGAGTCATGAAACAAAATATTTTTATCAGCTATTCGCGCCGTGAAGTAGGGTTTGTGGACGATCTGGCGAATCATCTTGAAAAAGCGCAGTTCAATATTTGGTTGGATTATCGCAGCCTTGTGCCGGGGAAGCCGTGGAAGGAGCAGATCGATCAAGGCATTGCGAATTCGGAAATTATTTTACTGGTGGTCTCCAAGGCGTCCATTGCCTCACAAAATGTAGAAATGGAGTGGCGGCAGGTTT
>JAUXWL010000334.1 GCA_030680155.1 Anaerolineales bacterium | reverse complement strand
TCCCTGCCAGCGTGGATGAGGTCACAGAAAACAGCGGACAGGCTGTGAGGTCCGATTTGAAGCGCAGGGGCTGGGTGGAGTCGTCTGACCAGATCCAATTCCGCAATACGGTCATGGTGAATCTATCCGCCAGTGAAGAAGACATCCTGATGCGCATGAAACAGAAGACACGTTATAACGTGCGACTTGCCGAGAAGAAGGGCGTCACCGTGCGCGTAGGCAAACTAGAGGATTTGGGGATGTTGTACAAGATGTATGCCGAAACGTCGGTGCGCGATGGTTTTGTAATTCGAGACGAGAACTACTACATGACCGTTTGGAAAACGTTCATGCTTGAGAATTCAATCTCCAATCTCCAATCTCCAACTGCTACGCCTCTCATTGCCGAAGTTGACGGCGAACCCATTGCCGCGATTTTCCTGTTCATGTTCGGCGGGCGCGGATATTACGTCTACGGCATGTCGCGCAATGCTCACCGTGAGAAGATGCCGGCCTATCTCTTGCAATGGGCGGCGATGAAACACGCCAAGGCGCACGGCTGCCTGACCTACGACCTGTGGGGCGCGCCGGATGTCTTCGATGAAAGCGATTCGATGTGGGGGGTGTATCGCTTCAAGGAAGGCCTGGGCGGTGAGGTGGTGCGCACGCTCGGCGCGTATGACTTTGCGCCCAGCAAGTTCTGGTACTCGATGTATTCCGATGTGATGCCGCGTGTGCTGGATTTCATGAGGTCGCGTGGAAAGCAGAAAGCTAAGCAAGTATTAAGTGCATGACGCGTGATACGTAATGCGTGATGCGTAAATCACGTTTTACGCATCACGGATTACGAAATTGAGGAGACTCTCCATGAAAAACATCGCCCGCCTACACTTCGCTCATCTTCCCACCCCGATTGAAGAATTGCCAAACTTATCCAAAGCCCTCAACGGACCGCGCATCCTCGTCAAACGCGACGACCAAACGGGGCTGGCATTTGGTGGGAACAAGACCCGCAAGCTGGAGTTCCTCATCGCCGAAGCCCGCGAACAGGGCGCGGACACCCTCATTTCGGGCGGTGCGATGCAGTCCAATCACTGCCGTCAGACGGCGGCGGCGGCGGCGCGATATGGCTTCGAGTGCAAACTGGTATTGACGGGGGAGAAACCCAGGCAAGCATCTGCCAATTTATTGCTTGACCATCTCTTCGGCGCGGAGATCATCACGGTGGAAGATCGTGCCTTTCGCGACCAGATTTTGCAAAAGACCTTCGACGACGCTGTCGCCGCAGGGAGGAAACCGTACCTCGTGCCTTATGGCGGCTCCAGTCCGACAGGCGCGTTGGGCTATGCCTTTGCAATGGATGAGTTGATGAAACAGTTGCATGGAGACTTCCGAAGTTTTCAAAACTTCGGAAGTCTGGAACAACTTGATTGGATCGTTTTTGGCACATCCTCCGGCGGGACACATGCGGGGCTGGTGTTGGGACAGCATTTGTTTGGCTTCAAAGGCAAGGTGTTGGGTATCAGTATTGATGAGCCGGAAGAAGAACTGAAATCTCACGTCTCCGATCTGGCTTCACGCGCCAGCGAAAAACTAGGCGAGCGGATTCAATTCTCGCGCAACGATGTACTTGCAACAGAAGATTATTGCCAGGCAGGCTATGGCGTCTTTGGCGAAGGCGAGCGCGAGGCGATTCACTTATTCGCCAGCCATGAAGGCTTGCTGCTGGACCCGGTCTACACCGGCAGAGCCGCGGCGGGGATGATCGACCTGATCCGCAAGGGATTTTTCAAGAAAGACGAGACGGTTCTGTTCTGGCACACGGGCGGTCAGCCTGCGCTGTTTGCGGAGAAATATGTGCAGGCTGTGATCAAGACCTGACAGGTCTCCACGCGACACCATAAAAGTAAAACGCCGCTCCAAGCATGGAAACATGTCGGGAACGGCGTTTTTGAGATCTGTCAGGTCTATGATTTGCGTTTCTTATTCACCAGTGTCACCACCCCAATGATCGCCCAAACGGAATTCAATGCAGTCGCCGAATACGCGCCATGACTGAATGTGTAATACGTCATGATGACGCCCGCGAGTATGTTCATGCCCTGATATGTGACCGAGTCGCTGGTTACTTTCCTGGCGGAGTTCAATGCAAAGGCTGATAGATAGGTTGCCGAGCCGATCCAGCCGAGAATATCGATCAAGTCCATTATTCCAAAACCTCCACGCTCATGCC
>JAUXWL010000526.1 GCA_030680155.1 Anaerolineales bacterium | reverse complement strand
CAGTGACCAGTAATCAGTGGGAAGTGGGACGTGGGACGTGGGGCGTGATTTTCGGTCATGGATGAGGTAGCGGACGGCAAACGCGAACGGCAAAAGGATCGCCATTGCGGCGGCGTTGATCTTGGAAGACATCGCCATGCCGAGCGCGAATCCGAATCCGATGGAGAGCTGGAAGAGGGGGTGGTTGAAGAGGAGTGAGAAGGGAGAAGGGAGAAGGGGTGGTTGCTCCGTTTCCTTTTCACTTTTTACCTCTTCACTTTTCACTTCTTCACTTTTCACTTCTTTCCCCTTCCACCCCACAATCCCCACCGCAAATAACAACGCCAGGAACATGAACAGATTGACGAACAAGTCAAATGTAAAAAAGTGCGATTGCTGAATCTGCAACACCGTCAGCGCGGAGAAGGCGGCAGCGAGCACACCCACCTTGCGTCCGTAGAGTTTTGACACGATGAGATACAGCAGAAAAATAGCAAACAAATCTGCAAGAGCAGACATTTGCCGCGCAAAATATTTCGACGAGCCGAGCCATTCGCCTCCGCCTGCTTCCAACAACACGCGGGTCAGGGTCATCGGCAAATTGCCATAGACGAAGAAGGCATATCCGCGATTGTAGGGATTGAGCGTGGATTTCGCGCTGTTAAAATATTCCCCAATGCTCATCCAACCTTTTTCTTCGGGTGCGCACAAATCCACAGGGATGGATGAGTCGTCACAGGTTTGCGCGCGCAAATTGTCCAGCACGCCTACTAAAAATAATTCATCAGGGTGCTGGTGATAGCCTTCGCCCCAGTTGTATCCGCCAATGCGTAAATATCCCGCCACAAGCAGGATGAGGATGAAAAGAAGGTCGTACAGCCAGGAATATTTTTTGTTCATAAGATATGCGCCCTCATCCCCAGCCCTTCTCCCAGAGGGAGAAGGGAGCCAGAGTCCCCTCTCCCTCTGGGAGAGGGGTTAGGGGTGAGGGATTACTCTTCCACTAAATAGATATAAAAATCCTTACCAGCAAAGGTCGAAGTATAGCGGTTCAGGATGCCGTTCGGGTAGAGTTCCCTAAGAATCCTCTCAGTTTCCTGATCTTGATTCCAAAACAAAAACATCTTCGGCGCGGGCACAAGCAGGCTATCCGTCAATGAATCCTGCCACATCGCGAAATCGCGGTTCGGGATGCCCGCCCACACCCCCGGCAGACGCGTATCCACCCAATGCGGGAACGGCACGATCCACACCGTATCCGTCCGCCCATAGGCATCGCGGAACTGGCTGATGACCTTGCCCATCTCAGACGTATTCCATGCCCCCGCCCTGAAATTCGCATTGAACTTATTGAAGACGAGATCATAATTCCCAAAAGCGGATATGGCCAACAGTGCCCCTGTCAACCCATAGGCGATGAACTGCCGCTTCTTCCCGGACCCGAAGCCTGCCACCAAACCATCGAGCGCCAGCGCGCTGACGAGGATTCCCGCCACCGCCGCGCCCCCAGCGCGATTCAACGCGGGATTCTCTCCGGGAAAAGCCAGAGACAACACGGACGGCAAAAGCAAAATCGGGATTGAAACCAGCAGGAGCAGGTCACGCCAATCCCGCTGGCGGATGTAACGCAAAATCAACAATACAACTCCCAGCACGAATAACGCGGCAGTGACCAACTCAAACGCAGGGCGATGCGGCAGCGAATTGACCCAGATTCCCCCGTTATCCCAGTTGAACATCAGCAAGCCGTTATATAAATTCGAGAGGAATATCTGCCACGCAGGACCCGGCAAAGGCGATTCAATGCCGCCCAAACGGGTGAACGCGCGGTAACCAAACTGGTCGGGATGCCCAATCCAATAACGGAGGAGCGGCAAAAAGACGAACAGTGAAATAACAACGACGATTACAAACCACCACACCACCTGCTGGCGCTGTTCATTCGATTTGATATGCAGCAGATAGATCGCCAGCGCCGCCACGACGAACAGCGGCACAATGCGGAAGGGACTGTAGCCGTGCAAGCCGAGTCCCAGAAAAATGCCGCAGAGGATGAAATCGTTTCGGTTCCGAGTCCGCAAGCCGCGCACGAGGAAAAGAAGCGTCGGCGCAAGGAAAAGCGGATAGAGCGGGAAGCGCAATCCGATCCGTGAAATTACATTGGGCCAGTAGGCAATCCCAAAGAGGAAGAGGGCAAAGAGCGCGACTCGCTTGTTGCCGAATTCCCTGCCGAGCAGATAAACGAAGGGCAGGGTGAGAATACCGAGCAAAGCGGTACCGAGTTTGAGGCTGTAAAACGAAAAGCCTGTGCCGAAGACCTTCAAGACCAGCAGCGTCCAGTACATTTGAAAGCCTTCGCGCCCCGTGTTGCGTTCGAAGAAGATTTTTGCCTGTCCCTGTGAGATTTCATACACGTCGAGAATTTTTTCCGCCTGGTCGCTGAACGGTTCCACAGGGATGGCGTCAAGTTGATACAGGCGGAAGAAGATGGACAAGCCCAGCACAGCAAGCACGATACCGTTCCACATCCACTTTTGACGGAGGGTTTCGGTTGCAGTTTCCATCTTTGGCGTTTTTACCCACAGACTATACGCAAGCAATGTAATCGATGCAATCCACAACAGGGTGTTGTCCCATTCGAACAAACCTTCGCCGAAATCAACAAAAGCGACCAATGCGAACACAATCGAAAGAAGAAGCGGGACCAAACGCACAAGCATCGTATCGGGGATTTGGATCGCAGGCGGCATCGTGGGTAGATGCCACTCGTCCTTGAGAAATGCCCACATCAACAAGCCAATGGCAATGAGATAAAACAATAATGAAATGGCAGATTGGCGGTTGGGCGGCTCGATGAATAATTGCGCTACAAGTGCAAAAAATAAGGCTGCCAACGCACGCCACGGAAACGTATCTGCACGGGTCTGCTCGACGATTTCTTCCACAACGACAGGCTGTGCTGT
>JAUXWL010000314.1 GCA_030680155.1 Anaerolineales bacterium | reverse complement strand
TACAAAATCGGTGTTGGACCAAAACCCATCCCCCAGCGAAAATTGAACGCGGAAAATCTATCGCAAGCCATCACTCAGGCATTGACGGATGAGACCATGAACGCGAGAGCAAAAACTGTCAGCGTGGCATTAAGCCGGGAGAATGGGATTCAGGCTGCAGTGAGCGCGATGCGCAACATCTGACGGTGGACGACACCTGCACTTGCATCAGGTGCAAGTGTAGACCATTGACCATAACTTGTCCGTCCATCGTCTATCGTCCGTGGTCCACCGTCCAAATCACAACCATCAAAGCAAAAAGAGAGAAGGTGCTCCCCAGCCAATACGGCGCGGAAATGGCGATGACTTCAAACGAAACACCCGCGAGTGTCGGACCAAAAATATTCGTGAGCGCCAGCAGGGTTTGCATACCGCCCATGAGACGCCCCTGTTCATTGTCGGGTACGCGCAAAGAGATCAAAGCCGTGAGTGACGGGATGCTCGTGCCCGTGCCCAGCGCGACAACGGCGACGGCGGGGAACAACATCCACGCGGCGGGGACGAATGCCATCGCTGCCAAGCCGATGACCATGAAAGTTAGCCCCGCAGGGATGAGTGCTCGCTCGCCAAAACGCGCCTGTAATTTGCCGAATAAATATCCCTGAATGAAAACGCCGCACACGCCGACGTATAAATAGAAATAACTATTCTGCGAGGGAGACCAACCAAAGCGGCTGTTGGAATACAACGGAAAATTCGTCTGCAAGCCCGCAAAGGCCAGGTTGAGCAAAAAAAGCGCGACGAGAAATTTCTGGATATTCTTCTGGCGAAAGATGCCTGCAAATTGCTTCCTCCAACTGAACATGTGCGAAAACGGTTTGGATTCTCTGCGTTCAGGTGGAAGCGATTCGGGCATCACGAAGAATCCGAAGATGGTGTTGCCAAATGCCAGTGAGGCCGCAATCAGCGCGGGCAGGCTGAGACCAAATCCGCTTAATAAACCGCCCAGCGCAGGGCCCGACATGATCCCCAAGCCAAACGCCACACCCGCGAGGCTTAGTCCGCGCGCGCGGGTCTCGGATGTGGTCGTGTCGGCGATGTAGGCGTGGGCGAGGGTGAGGTTCGAGCCAGTCAGACCATCAATAAAGACCGCGAGAAAAATCAGGGAAAGGGAATCCGCCAGCCCGAGCAGGAGATATGCAAATGCCGTGCCGAGTAGACAAAGCAACAAAATCGGCTTGCGCCCGAACCGATCCGAGAGAGCGCCAAGGATGGGACCCGAAACCAGTTGGATGGACGCATACATCGACATCAATCCACCTGCGATGGCCGCGCCGCCATCCTGTGCCTGCACGTAAAACGGCAGCAACGGCAGCATGATGCCGTAACCGAGCATGTCTACAAAAACAGCGATGAGGATGAAGATGAGGGAGGGATTCAACTGAAATCAAACAGTAAAGGGGAGGCGTTTATTCTTCCCCTAAATATCTCCTGGCGGCTTCTAAAAATTCCTGCGCCTGGTGAATCATTATTGTGACAATTCCAATTTCGATATCAGGGTCAAAGGCATAATCCCCTATTTGTCTTTGGTCGAAGGACGTCAATAACCAGCGGTGGAATTTAGGGTCGAGTTCCTTTGTCTTTGCAAAATGCTGACCATACGCGGCAATGACGTTTCCATGCTTTCCGAACTGGAAACCTTTCTCATTGAGCAAGGCTTCCGCAACATAGAACATGGCGTAATATGCGCGACCAGCAGCGAAATCTATTTTTCCATTTGTTGCCAGAATCTCAGCCGCTTCTATTGCATCAAGCGCACGCGCAAATAATTGGCGGGTGGCTTCCTTCATGCGGGAATGCCCTCTGCGCGGATATTACGCAAGACAGGCAAATCTCCCTGCTTCCACTGCTCTTCCTTCATGATCGTGCGGCTGATGGTCACATTGTATTTCAACGAAAGATCACTTGCCAGTTCGGCAGAACGGACAAGCTCGTCCCAATAACGTTTGAAGTCATCCAATACGATCATCACATCCAAATCAGAATTATTGTTGTAGTCCCCGCGCGCATACGAACCGAACAGGATCACCGCTTTCAAGCGTTGACCATACAAGGCAGAGAACCCTGTTTTTAGTTCGGTAAGAAGGGATTTGGTATCTACAGCCATGCAATAATTATAAACCCAAGAACATCGCTAAATTAAAACCGCTCCATCCCAAACGGAGTTAAATCAATAGCCGTCTCGCGTCCATTCACCAACTCTGCCACGACCTGTCCCGTACCCGGTCCCAGCGAAAGACCAAGCATCGCGTGACCCGTAGCAACTGTCAGGTTGGAATGATGCGGCGAGCGTCCGATGATGGGCATGCCGTCAGGGGTCACGGGGCGCAAGCCCGCCCACGTCTCTTTGATATCCAGTTTTTCATCCAGCCGAATATATTCGCGCGCAAATTCTTCGAGCCGCGCAATCCAGCGCGGGTTCGGCGTGGCGCTGTACTCACCCACCTCAAGCCGCCCCGTGACTCGAAGTAGATTCCCGAACGGCGAAACCGCCACACGGCGATCTCCCAAAATCAACGCCTGCCGCGGCATGTTTTGAATGGCAGACGCAGTCAGGCTGTATCCACGCGCAGGCTGGACGGGGATTTTAAGCCGCAGGTCACGCGCGACGATGGGCGACCACGCGCCCGCCGCCAGGATGACCTGCTGCGCTTCAAACTCGCCCGTGCCTGTTTTTACGACCCGAACTTTTCCCCCCGCTGATGCAAAGCCCGTGACCGCTGTATGCTCGTACACCTGCGCCCCCATCGCGCGGACATGTTTGCCGAGCAGTCCCAGAAATATCGCAGGGTTGAGATGCGCATCGCCCGTGAAATGCACCCCGCCGAGGACATCGTCACGCACGGCAGGCTCGACATCTGCAATTTGATTTCTTTCATACACACTGACAGGGATGCCATACTTTTGCATGAAATCCGCTTCGTGTTTACCTTCCTCGAAAGCGGCTTGATTTTTGTATAAATTCAGGAAGCCCGTAGTCTGGTAATGACAATCGAATTTTTCTTCAGCGATCATTTGCGCGAAATTGTCCGCGCTGAGTTGACCGAGATTCTTCATCGGTTCGAGCGCGCGCGCCACGTTCGCTTCATTGCACGCCGCCGCGAATTGGATCAGCCATGAAATGTATTTCAGGTCAGCGCGAATCTTCAAGCCGAAGGGACTGTGCGCGGGGTTGAGCATCCACTTGAGGGCGGAGGTGACCACACCCGGCGCCGCCAGCGGAATGATATGGCTCGGCACGATATGTCCCGCGTTGCCCGAGCCGCTGCCCTTGCCGATTTCATTTGCATCGAGGATGGTAACTTTGCGCCCCGCTTTGAGAAGATAGTAGGCGCAACTTAATCCAATCGGTCCGCCGCCGATGATGAGGACATCGTGTTTTGAATTCATTTTTTTCTCCACAAAAAAGAAAACAACCCGCTTTCACAAGAAGGCAGGTTGATGTTTTGTTACTCTATCTTTCTTATCCGATGGCGGGCTTTCTCCACCACAACAAATGATTTTGACAATTCATCTTCACTGTAGGCTTCGAGTACTTTTTTCAATTCAGCATGGACTTCATCCATATCAGATGGAAGGACTCTCAAATAAATAACACCATTTCCTGCATGATGAACGAACACCAAATTTCCATAATCTCTGTCGCGTGTTACAAAAATTCTCCCTTGCTCACCCGCCATTTTCAGTAAATCAGAATCCAGTGCGCGAGACAGCCCCAATTCGGAGGCTGTTTTTACATCGTACATCAACTCACGTAGAAAACGCTCCGTGAGCGCATACACATCCTGGTCGAGCAGAAATTTCATACCGCCACCGAGGAGATGTGAATATCCTCAGCCGCGACAAGCGCAATGGCATACTGCATACAGGCTTGTATATCTTCCTTCTTCAAGTCAGGGTAATAATCTTTGATGATTTGGTCAAAGCCCAAGCCTTCATTGATCAATTCAAGGACATTTTGCACGGTAATGCGCGTCCCTTTGATGATGGGCTTGCCAAAATGGATTTGCGGGTTAACAACAATTCGTTCCATGGATCACCTCGTAAGTTAATTGTATCAC
>JAUXWL010000301.1 GCA_030680155.1 Anaerolineales bacterium | reverse complement strand
GAGGTACTGGACTCGATGAAAATGGCAGGTTCGGTGTCGGCGGCAACGGATTGACGGTTGGCGCGGAAGGAGTTGAAGCGGGAAAGGCGCAAGCCAGGATCGATAGGGAAAGGATGAACAAGGAAAAATAAGATTTGGATTTCATTTTTACTCCTTTGTCGTGGACTTTTACTGTAATTCCCTGAGCCGCCTCTCGACTCAGGGCTGGCTGATCTCGAACCAGTCGAATTCGGCGTAGTTGCCGGCAGATGGCGCCTGGGCTGCGATCAGGCCGACAGAGATCGGCTGGCTATCTACGGTATGACTGCCAAGTTGCATCCAATTCACAAAGTCAACCTGATAGTAGGCGGTGTAGATATTTCCCTGACGAACAATACGCACAAGGCTGTCGTCGGTGTTACCTGGCTTACCGAAGTTGCCGCCCACAGTGACACCATTTTTCAGGTTATCGAAATAAAAACCGTTACCAACACAGGTCCCAACATCACAGAAGGCGCGACCAGCCTGCAATACCATCTTTTGATCGAAGATAATTACCAACCCGGAAAATTCGAAGTTGCTTTTCGGCGAAAATCGTATCTTTGTTCGTAAGTCGAAGTCTCCCTGTGGGGCAGGCAGAGTTAAAACGTTGGATGGCAGAGATGACAGATACCCGCTTGTCGAAAGGTTGATGTGCAACCAGCCAGGGGTGACAACCAGAGACCAGGCAGAAGGATCCTCACGTAACCAGGTCCATCTTGGGTCAAGAGCGCCGTCGAAGTCATCGCGAAACGAGGATACGGCAGGGGCGATAGATGCTTGAGGCACCGGGCCTGCTGAAAATGGCAGGTTTGGTGTGGGCGGCAACGGATTGAAAGTCGGTGTGGCGGGCGTGGATGAGGGAAAGCCGCATGCCAGGATGGATATGAGAAGAACAAAGAGGGATAAGTAATTAGGTTTCATTTATATACTCCTTTGTAATGAAGCCTCAGCGGGTTCACCGCTATAGAGCATTTGACAACTCTCCGTCATGGTTTACTCTTGCATACGAAGGATGGGACAGTCCCTGGGATTTCCCACCAATTGCAACCTTTGGCGATACAGGTGCGCTGGTCTGTATAGACGGAGCAGGCATCCGTGCTTCCGGAGTCGTCCACGGGACCGCAAGCCTGCGCGGCAATATCCGAGAATAAAGGCGTTCGCAATGAAGTGTCGCCATCACTTTGCTGGACAACAACCTGATACTCCAATATGGACTGATCGAAGGGGATCGAATTCCCAAACAGCGATGCCATATTGATAGTCCCCTGGTAAAGATCGTTGCCAAGCGGACTCATCGAAACACTTTGAAAGTCTGTGGATGGAAAACGAAAAAACAATACTACAGCCGTGATGCCTTTTGAAGCAACGGCGCGAGCGGTAATGCTCGTCTCCAGTGGACCACAGGAGGAGGAGCCAACATAAACCACGTATGTGGAAACCGATGTGATGGAAAGCTCATCAGCCGGACCAATTACCGGAGTAAGGGTCGGCTGGAGGGTGACAGTAGCAACTGCTTCAGCGGGAGGAGGCGAGGCCAGCGGCTCATTCCCGGTGGCGATGATCAGGCTGGTCTCTGCATATCCGCTCCATGCCCCTGAGTTATCCTGGGCCCGTAAATAAAGCACGTATCTACCGGGTTCGGTCAGGGCACAGTCGCGGTTCAGGGTGACGAGCGATGCCTGCGTATCAGGGCTGGGAACCGAAACCGCGGTCCCGTTAATGTAAAGCTCAAAGACAGCGATCCCATTGGGCGAGGCCCCATGCGCCACGATCTGACACGGATTGGGCGGGTAAACTGTTTCCGGCAAAGGCGCGTCGAACCAGGCGCGCGGCACATTGGAGCCAAATGACTCATCATTGTCCGCCGAGGGGCCGCAGCCTGAAAGGCCCATTGCCAGAATGATCGCCCCAAGAAAAATATTCTTCGCGTTCATGTTATCCTCCTTGCCCTACGGGGCAAAGTAGTTGATCTCCAGTTGGAAATTCCCCAAACCCGATGTGCATTCGCCGGTTCCATTTCCTGGTCCCGGTAGAGGCGCGCTGGACGGATTGAGAATGAAACCGTGGTTGTTTTCCGGATGTTTGACCCAACTACTCACTGCAGAAGTAACATCCGCTTTCAGAGCCATAAATGAATTCAGCGAGGTAAGGGGCGAATTGTAGGTGTAGAGGTTGGTATTATCTGCAAAGTGATTTGGTCCCACCAATTGGGTCCAGCTTTGTTTGGCTTTTCCTATACTCGCCACACAGGATGTCGGCTTCCCACCTGCCCATCCGGTTGCGCCATAATCCATAAAAATTTTGGAAAATGTCAATACGGCACTTTGGACGACGGCGTTGGGCGGCAAACTTTTTGCCGGGTCGAATTTTATGGCCCCCGAATAAAGGATATCTTTAAAACATTCAGTATCCACCACAATCGCTCCGACGAGTATCTGTCCAGGCTGGTTGCCAAAGCCATCCTTCTGGTTTTGCAATAAATATGAGTCCGCCTGACCATAATTATCACAATCCCCGGATTCAAAATCGAGTCCATTTGCCGTTAGCCAATCCGTGGGAGTCAATACGGCTTTCTTGGTTTCGGGCACCACACCCGGGCAATAGATGGCCATTTCAGATTCCTGTCCACCCGCAATAGCCGTCACGCCATAACACTTTGCGCCCCACGGCAACGGAACCGCAGTCACTTTTTGGCCGGGGTTTTTGATTTCTTTCAGGAAGTAGCTGGAGGCTTGAGTGATCGAGTCCAGTTGGTAAATCATATAACCGTCAATTTCGTTGATTTCATATTTGCAGAAACCCGGCCAGCACACTTCTGGCTGCCACTCCCACACCAGAACGATGTATTCTTTGACGGGAGCGTTTAGCAGGGTGTCGCAAATAAATGAAGCGAGCAGAGGATGACCGTGCGTCGTACATTCCGCGGCATCTTTCGTCTCGCGCAATGCAAACGGTGGCTTAACAACGCCGCCGCCGCCACCAGCATCCGGAGAAATTTCCGGAGCGCCCACCAGCACGAAATTCTCCCCGCTGATCTTCACTTCCTGCGGGAGCTGCTGGACATCGAACTTGGTTTCGCCTTGTCCCAGGTATTTGAGAACGCCTCCAAGCCAGCCCCAGCATTGCATTTGGAGGGTCAATTGTTGCGAGGGAATCACATCAAAGAATTGTGTGTAAGTGTTTATTCCACCCGCGATGAAATTAAACGGATCTTTCGGGACCTTATCCCACACGCCGTTGCCCGTTGAAGTGTAACAGTAGGATTTGTCCACCGGCCCAGTAGGCGTGAATTTCCATGAAATGAATAGGGGATTGAAGCCCCCCGCATATTCCGAACTTTGTCCCTGCCCGGCGCCATTGCCAGCGCCGCCATCCCCCACCGGAATCTTAACTGGTTTTCCGCCTGGCAACGGCTGAGATGGATTTATCTTAGGATTTGCGCCCGCCACTTGTCCGGGTGGCACACCAAACCCCGCTCCGATCTGTTCAAGTGTTTGTCCCTCTTCGGCGAAGACCTGCATCGTCTGGTCACCGGCCCGAACATTGACCACCACTACTTGCGAGTATCCGATCTGTCCATTGGCGGTGGTGGACTTGGCGTAGAAAGAGTGAATGCCCAAGGGCCAGGCCTGCCAGTTCCATGAAACGTTTTGTGGCGACTCTGTAATCATGCCCAGCGACTGTCCGTCTACAAAAAGCTCGGCACTCTGCATGGGTTCAGGCGCAACTGCTTGTACGTCTACAGTAATGAAATCGCCTGCATTGATTTCATCGCCGGCCGGCGGAGAGACAATGAATACAAGGACTGGTGATGTCGGAGTTGTATCAATTGGAACATTCTGTAAGCGCAAATACCACCATCCTCCGCCAAGCGCCAGTAACGTCAGGATGAGCAATCCTGCAATCGCACAACCCCAACGGGATATTTGTTTTTTCATGGCATGCTCCTTAACTTGTACTGTTATGACTGCGGACTCAGGGCGCAATGTGTATGGCGTTGTAATCCAATCAATCTGCCAGCCAGTTCCATCATTCCTACGAATCAACTTCCGACACACTCTCAGTGTCTCCATTTGTGTCAGCATATCAACATCTGTTGTTTGGCACATGACATTTCTTGCCAAATATTGGTTGTATAATCTGATTCATGAAAAATTACCCAAGGCATCTCAAACCGCCAGGGGAGTTCGACGATTTCGGTTCTCTTCTCAAATACCTGCGCCTCCGATCCGGATACAATCAGCGTGATTTTGGTATTGCGGTTGGATACAGCGAAGCGCAAATATCCCGCCTCGAACACAATCATCGCCTGCCTGAACCGGCCACCGTGGAGGCGCGTTTCATTTCCACTCTTGGGCTGGCGGACGAACCTGAATATGCAAGCCGCCTGATCGTCCTGGCAAAGCTGGCGCACGACGAATCGGAAGACACTGTCATCATTGATGAAATGGGAGTCTTGGAGGGAATTCCCCCCACGAATAAAACTGAAATTCCACGCAGCCAGATCTTGCAACACCTCGGTACCATTCTGGAAACACATAAAACTGTATTGCTGCATGGCTTTCCCGGTGTCGGCAAAAGCACGCTCGCGGCAGTCCTGGCGCATCAGATAGGCGCAACCCGCCCGGTCTTTTGGCATACCCTCAATCGTATTGATCCCACACCAGTTGATACATTTGTGCGCCAGTTGGCGCTTTTTCTTACTTCACAGGGAAGAGAAGAAGCGGCTCTTTACCTTCAACCAGCCAGCCTGCCATTGGAAGCCATTATTTCATCACTGACTGAACCCTTGCAAGCCGTTCAACCGCTTGTCTGTGTGGATGAGTTCCACCAGGTCCAGCAATTTCCGCAATCTCTCCCGCTTTTCGAAAAACTGATGCGCGAAAGCGATGCCCATTTCCTTTTCATTTCCCGCGAACGACTTGAACTTGGGAACACGCACCTGGTTTCATTGACGGGCATGAATCAGGATGAATCTCGCGCGTTGCTTAAAGCACTGGGGCTGGCCATCTCAAACACGGACTTCGAGACACTATATCGTTCAACGCAAGGCAACCCCATGCTCCTGCGGCTTGCAGTTTCAGGCATCCTTCAGAAACCCGCCCAAACCAAAGATTTCATTAAGCAACTGGCCACACAAGGTGAAATTTCCACCTTCCTGATGGATAATGCGCTAAAGGGCTTGTCACAGCCGTCTGTCCAACTGCTTTCCCTCATTGCCATATTCCGGCAGCCGGTTAACCTGCACGATGCCGACCTGGCAGAACGCCTGCGTACTGACGACCTGGTTCCGGATCTAGGTCCTGCCATCGCAGATCTGCAGCGAAGGCAATTCCTCGATAATCCTTCCAGCGCGC
Source organism: Anaerolineales bacterium (assembly GCA_030680155.1). Taxonomy (GTDB): domain Bacteria; phylum Chloroflexota; class Anaerolineae; order Anaerolineales; family Villigracilaceae; genus Villigracilis. The sequence continues at coordinate 29,651 of JAUXWL010000301.1, read as the reverse complement.
AATTGCATCCTCTATTGCAGGAGCATCTCGATTCAGTTTTGAGGACGCAACCGGAGCATTACCGTCGTCTTCATCTTTTGGCGGCAAATTACCTGAAGCTCTCAAGATTCAATGCATTTGAATCCCTGTATCATTTCATCCAATCTTCTGATCTTCCCGCCACCATTGCGCACATTCAAAACACCTTACTGCACCTTGACTCAAGCGGACAAGGCGAATCCGCCGCGGACCTGATTGCATCCCTGCTCGACCGCACCCGGCACACGCCTGTGCTTACAAGTCAACAGGAAGCGCAGTTGCTGTCACTGCGCGGACAGTTACTGATGAGCGGTCGCCGCGCCGGTGAAGCCGAAGCGGATTTTCGTCAGGCTTTGTCGATTGCGCTTCAATCCGGGATTCCATCGGAAGACCGCGCATCGCTTACCCTGCGGCTGGCACGCTGTTTGCTCCAACGTGGAAAAATCCCCGAGGCAGATCAACTTTGTAACGATATAGATGATCTCGTCAATTCGTCTGGCAATCCGGGTTTGTCGGCTGAACTCAATGGCGTTCGCTGCACTGTACGCCTGACGCAGACCCGGTTCGATGAAGCGTGGGACTCCGCTCAAACGGCGTTAAATCTTGCAGAAACCATTGCCAATTCCGAGGTCCAGCGTGCGGCGGGCGTTCGGACAATGGCCTACAACACGTTGGGCATTGTGTCGCACATCCGCCGGGACGGAAACAGCGCCATCGCTTTCTGGCGTAAAGCTGAAGAAGCCGCTCTTTTGGCTGGCAATCTTCGCACAGCATTTCGCTGCAAGGGTAATATTGGCGCGTTGCTCTTCGACCAGGGTGAATTGAATGAGGCGCGCCAGACTTATGAAGGCGTCCTGGATGCGGTGCAAGCAACAGGCGATGTGTTTAATCTCGGAAAAATCCTTAACGCGTTGGGAACGATCTATCATCTGCAAGCCCGCCCAGCAGAGGCATTGGAACTGCTGGATCGAGCCAGGCGCCTCAAACAACTCACCGGCGACCTGCAAGGTGAAGCCACCACAGATAATCAACGTGCGTTGGTGATGCTCTCCTTTGGCAGGGCTGGGGAGGCTATTCAAATTGTAAAACGACTCCTCAGGCAAACAGAGGAGACCGGAGAAATGCGCTGGCGGGCTTCCTACCTCGACACCTTGTCAATGGCGTTGCTTGCACAGGGAGATTTTTCCGAAGCCCGGGAACGTTTGCAAGAGGCGCTTTCCCTCCCGGGCGCAACGTCCGACCCCCAACTTGTTACCTATCTACGCAATCACTTGACACTTGCCTGGCTCGGTGATCGTGAGCCACTTGAAGCTCAAGCCACATTCAATAACACAGAAGGCATTCTGGAAACAGGAATGGTCGCCATGGAGAGTCAGCTTGTGGAAGTATTGCTTATGGCGTCGAGGGGAGTGCAAGAGACTCCTGAACGTTTGTCTCTGATCGAAAAAGAAGCCGGTCACAAAGGGCTGTTTCTTTACAATAATATTGCACGTCATGTTGGACACATGCTTGATGCTGGGAAGGGAATTTCAGAATTAATCCCCATCGTCATGGGAACAAATGAATCAGAGGAATAAGACGATGACTCATCCGAAACAATCCATACGTTTTTAAGAGGACGAAACTGATCTACCCACCGGGGAAAAGGTATCCATTGCCGCGTTGATGGCAATGTGGCATATCCGTTTGCGTGGGGCTGTTCCAGGTCAAAAAGGAGGCAAGTGCAACCCAGCCTGGATAAAAACTTCCTGGTAAGACTACTCTATTATCGGCTACGTTTGCCGAGACTAAGTTTTTTACAGAATTCAGAGCGATATTCCCTGCGTGTCTTTTCGAGAATTGGAGAGGCGATTTTGAGTCTGGCATGATAATAGTCTACACATCCATATATCGCAAAATAGTCTCAACTCTCGACTACAACTTCAATAAAATCAGCCCCACGGGGTATAAATCTGGTATACGGGTATAAGTTCCGACCAACCCAGTTTACACCCACCAGATAGAGAAGAAACTCTTGAAAAATGGCAGTAGCGCATAACTTACTACAGACAGACAATTCTCGATGCTTGAAAAATGGTCTTTTGCGGCATTGCTGCGGTCGAAAAATGGCAGATTTTGCGATGACGGACAATGGGGCGTTATTCAAATAGTAACTTTTGCGGTATTGTGAAAAATGTCAAACACCCCTATGTATACTTACGAAGGTTGAATAGTAGCATTTTTGAAGGACTGAGAGACTGTTTAATAAGTCTGTGACCTGTCATGCTGAGCGCCGTTTTTCTGGCGCGAAGCATCTCTAAATCGGTTTCGAGACCCTACAGGCGCTAGAAAACGCGCCCTCAGGGTGACATGTTTTGACTTATTAAACAGCTTCTGAAAGTTAGCAATCAGCAGAGTGTCTAATTCTTCTTTGTAGGTAGTTCGACAATGTCAGATTAAGACTGAAACCAAAGTACCAACCCACAAAGGGTACGAAGTAACACGAAGGAAACTTTCGCGTTTAGCCTTTTGCTCTCCTTTGTGCCCCTTTGTGGACTTTGTGGTAAAGGTTTTGAAATGTGACATTGTCAAAGTAGTGTCAGTTTGTTTCAAGCAATTCGAAATGGCTTGATGGAATTGCTCATACTTCGGGTAATGTTGGTTGTACAGAGCCTTCTTTTTCACAAATTTCCATGGCCGCTCAATCAAATTGAAATTTGGAGAGTAGGGCGGCAGAAAGACAATTTGAATCCGCAGTTCTAACGCTTTTTCCGCCACCAACGCGCAACGTTGATACCGAATCAACCGATTAGGCTTTCCTTTGTAATTCAATTCTTTTAGCGCTTCAACTCGCCCTTCTTCCGCCGAGGCATTCAAGAACGCATCAAAATATTTCCGTAGTGTGGTTGGACAGATACTCAGCATTTCGCCAATTTTCGCATGTGGCATTTTCTGCGCTTTCAACCGCAGAGCTTGCATTCGTCGGCGGATGATCGGATGTTTATGGTAAACACTTTCGTATGTCAACTGAGCAATTTCTTCTTCTGTAAATTTTATCCGACGCATCTTATAGTCATTCCTTTTGAGATGTAATATACCATTTATTATTCTTCGCAAGTATATTTCATCAGGAGCGTATTCAAGTGAAATTTTCGCAGTTCATTCTCCGCGCGGGATTTGACATTACGATATAAAAAAGGCGCTCCTGATTTCTCAAGAGCGCCTTTGGATTACGCGTTACATTTACGGCGCGTAATATTCGACAATCAACTGTGCGGAAGATTCGCCGCGCCCGCCTCTCCGCTGTAAAACTTCATGTAATCTGACAAGCCATCGTTGTTGTCATCCTTTGCAAAGCGCAAGCGGTTATCGAGCCTGCTTGCGCGTACACGCAGGCAGGCTCGATATATTACCGCAGGATCAACGGCAGGAACAAATAGTATGTAACGCTATACGTGCGGCTGAATTGTGTCGCGGCGGTGTTGGCGTTGCCAACTGAATCAGATGCCACGCCCGCCGCAATATCGGCAGTGACGGGACCTTGTGCGCTGGGCGTTAAGTTGAAGGTGTAGGTATCGCCATCCACGGCCACAAAGCTGTCCACGCTGCCGTTGCCGGGGGTGATGTCGCCTGCGAGGAAGCCAGTGACCGTTTCGCTGAACTGCACTGTGACCGGAATGGGCGATGTGTTGGTCGGGTTGGATGCAAGCGAAGTCATCGTAACCGTTGGCGGGGTGAAGTCGCCTTCATACGAACCGATGTCACAATGACTCCCTTGCGGACGTGTGAGTCCATTCTGTGATGTACTACTCACAGGCGCAGCCTCGCAGACAGTATCATCGCCTGCATCAATGGACGGACTCCCGAGGTTGAGCGGGAAGTAGGCTGGAGAACCAGTCAGCACGCCGAGGTTTGGGTCTGAGCCGACGATGTTGTTGCTTACACCGTTCGTCAGTCCGCAGGCATTGGCGCTGTCTTCGATCAGGTTATGGCTGGAGCCACCGGCAATTGAACCACTTCCGGAAAGAATACAATCCCCGCCGGTTCCACCATTTGCGATGATCGTGTTCTTGAGGGTCAATGCACCGTAGGTATGAACACCGCCGCCATCGCCGCTGGGAGCAGTGTTACCAGACATCGTCACATTGGTAAGCGTTACGCTGCCAAAGGAGAAGATGCCTCCGCCGCGGCTGCTTGTGCTATTGCCAGAGAATGTGCTGTTCGTGATATTTGCCAAGCCGCTGCCGGTGACGTAGATACCGCCGGCGTCATTTGTTACACTATTGTTTGAGAATGTGCTATTGGAGATGGAAATTACGCCGTTGGTGGCGTGGATACCAGCGCCAGAATTTGCTTGATTGCCGGAGAAGGTTGTGCCGGTGACACTGACCGCGCCGCTGCCAGTGTTGTTATAGATGCTGCCGCCTCCGGCTGTTGCCATGTTGCTGGAGAATGTGCTGTCGGTGATGGTAAGTGAGCCGGTAGAGTTGTATATTCCGCCGCCGCTATTGGCGGTTGACTGGTTTCCGGAAAAGGTGCTATTTGATATGGATACCGTGCTTCCAGCGTTATAGATACCACCGCCAAAATAAGTGGCTGTGTTCCCTGAGAACGTGCTGTTGGTGACGGTCAGGGTGGCTGAACTGCTGGAGGTGAAAACACCGCCGCCGCCCACAGATACTGCCGTGGTTGTACTACTATTCGAGATGGTGCTGTTTTCGATGGTCAGATTTCCATAACTCTTGATGGCTCCGCCGCTGTCAATGGTATTCATGCCTTTGGTTACAGTGATGTTTCGCAGGGTCAGGTTTGCGTTGGGGGGTACAGACAGCACTCGCACATCTCCCGTACCGTTGCTGTCCGTGTCGCCGCTGATGGTGATGTTGTTCCCGCCGTCAATCGTTAGACTGCCGTTATTATCTATCGTAGGCAGGATGGATGCGAGCGGGATCGTTCCGCTCACGCTGAAGGTGATGGTGTCGTCTGAGGAGAGAGTGTTCGCTTCGTCAATGGCCTCTCTCAGCGAGCAATGGGTTCCATTACAGGTGCCGTCATCCACATCGTTCAGCGAGTTGACGATTAGCGCGGCGGCGCGGGCCGGGGCAACTGGCGCAACCCCGGTCGCGGTCAGCGCCAACATGACTGCCAGCGAAAGAACGGATAAAAAGCGGATATTAATTTTCATAAGAAACCTCCAAACTAAAATTTGAATTACGTGAAAAAAAAAACAGGATATGCAGAGCTTGTTAATTTATCAGTTTGTTATCTCCTCTTTGATAGTGAATTTATTACCGTAGGATTAACGGCAGGAACAAATTGTATGTAACGCTATACGTGCGGCTGAATTGTGTTGCCGCCGTGTTGACGTTGCCAGCTGAATCAGATGCCACGCCTGCGGCAATATCGGCAGTGACGGGACCTTGCCCGCTGGGAGTTAAGTCGAAGGTGTAGGTATCGCCGTCCACAGCCGTGAAGTTGCCGACCGCGCCGTTGCCGGGGATGATGTCACCTGCAATGAAGCCGGTGACCGTTTCGCTGAACTGCGCAGTGACCGAAATGGGCGATGCGTTGGTTGGGTTCAATGCGGCGGAACTCATCGTAACGGTTGGCGGGGTGAAGTCGCCTTCATAGGCGCCAATGTCACAGAGACTGCCCTGCGGACGAGTCACGCCGCGCTGATCTATGGCGGAACAGCCTGCGTTTGTGCCTGCGTCAATGGCGGGCGAGCCTGCCAGCAGGGCGTGGGTTTGGGTGAAGCCGCCGTTATTGACAAGCGCGCCGAGAGCCGGGTCTTGCCCGATGATGTCCCCATTCGCGCCATTGGTCAGCCCGCAGGCATTGAGGCTGTCTTCGATCAGGTTGTTGGAGGAGGCGGCGTTCAGCGTACTCGCATTGTTGACACAATCCCCGCCGCTGGCGCTGTTGGCAATGAGGGTGTTTTTCAGAGTCGGGCTGCTGCTGGAGTTGTACATCCCGCCGCCGACGGTTGCGGAGTTGGCGCTGAAGGTCACGTTCGTCAGCGCCGGGTTGCTGCTGGAGTTGTACATCCCGCCGCCTAAGGTTGCGGTGTTGCCGCTGAAAGTCACGTCCGTCAGTGTTGGGCTGCTGTTTACGTTGTTGGACATGCCGCCGCCGTAGGTCGCGGAGTTGGCGTTGAAGGTCACGTTCGTCAGCGCCGGGCTGCTGCTTACGTTGTTGGACATGCCGCCGCCGATGCCTGCGGAGTTGCCGCTGAAGGTCACGTTCGTCAGCGTTGGGCTGCTGAAGCTGCTGTTGTACATCCCGCCGCCGTAGAATGATCCGAAGTTATCGCTGAAGGTCACGTTCGTCAGCGTTGGGCTGCTGCTTACGTTGTACATTCCGCCGGCGTTGGTTGCGGTGTTGCCGATGAAGGTGAGGCTGGCAAGCGTCGGGCTGCTGCTGTTGTTGGACATGCCTCCCCCATTACTATCTGGGGATGCGCCGTTGGCATGCCCGGCGGTGATGACAAAGCCGTCCAAAATGGCGGTGTTATTTGTCCCGCCGCCGGTGACGACGTGGTAAGCGTTGCTGCCAGCAATGGCGTCGCCATCGGCAGGTTCAATGATACCGTTGCCGTTCGTGTCGGTGTCGTCCTTGTCAATGTCGCCGCTGAGGATGGTGAGATTCGCCGCCGGGTCGCGCTGACTTAGCAGGGTTTCCGTTCCAGCGAAGCCGCCATAAATGGCTACGCCGTTTATCAGTTGGAATGTTTCCGTGCGGTCATTGTTTATGTGGTTTTGACCTGCATCGGGATAATACGCGCCTTCCGCCACCCAAATCTGGTCCCCGCTCGATGCGGCCGCGAGGGCGTTCTGCAATTTTTTGTAGGCGTCGGTCCAACTGGTGCCGTCAAACGCGCCGCTGGCGTCTTTATCCACGTAGATGATATTGCCTGTGGCATGCACGCTTTGGGAAGGGTGCGTGAACGCGCCGGTCCACGCCAGCAGGAAGGCCAAACAGAGCGATAGGGATTTTTTCATCAAGTGATTCATGGGAGAGTTCCTTTCGAAAATAAAATTGAACCGGATTGGAAAGTACGATTCGAACTGTGGGATAACCCGAACTGTAAATGATCAACTAGTTCGCTGATTGTCTCCTCCTTGTGACTTGAATTGTTCATCCAGGAAAACCAACAACTTTGCCAGCGTTGCGAAGCCGAGGGTCTCGTTCGTGTGGGGATTCTCAAGTTGTGCGCGCCAGGGCATGTTTTCATCCTCCCGCCAGATCCGCAGGAGATAAGCGTGATAGCGGCGGGCTGGAATCCCGTTGGCATTGGTTGACCGCGTGCTATAATTTGAGCGTTGGGTTGAAAGAGTTGATTTTTTAGATGCCATTTGACTGTCGTAAAAAATTTGGATATATTGCATCAACTATATTCACAAACCGCTTAGAAAACGCTCAGAACCCCATGCCGCAAAAACTCCGACTTACACTTTTAGGGAATGTTTCCATTCAAAAAGAGAAGAAGCCTGTCAGCGGGCTGCCTTCACGGGCGGCTGAGGCTTTGTTTATTTATCTGGCATGCAATCAACGTCCCGTTACACGGGAGAAGCTGGCTGAATTATTATGGGCCGAGCGTACCTCCACCCAGGCTCTTACCAACCTGCGCACCATTCTCACCTCCCTGCGGCGCGAACTGGGGGATTTTTTAATCGTTACTCGCGACACCCTGGCATTCAATGGCGAAAGCGATGCCTGGCTGGACACAACAGAATTCGAACATCAATTGAAGGATTTGGGATTGCCTGGCCGCGAGGATATTCCAGGCGATCAGAGCGCAGCAACAAAGCTACAGGCGGCCCTGGATTTGTATCAAGGGGATTTTCTGGATGGGTTCTATTTGCGGGATGGACATGGCTTTGAGGAATGGGTTATTCTTCAACGAGAACATTTGAGGCAATTGGCCCATGAGGGACTTCGTATGCTGACTCGCTACTACCGCGAGAAGGGATTCCATGCCGAGGGGATTCTTTCCGCCTCGCGCTGGCAGCGCCTCGACCCTTACGACGAAGACGCCTGCCGCACCCTGATGTGGCTGTTCATGCGTACCGGGCAGCGCACCGCCGCCTTACAGTGTTACCAAAATTTAAAACAGAAACTGAACATAGATCTGGGCATTGTCCCAGCCTCTGCTTCAACCGATTTATTTCGTCAATTTCAGCATGTTGAGTTTCCGCCTTTGCTCAACCTGCTTTCATTCGCAACCTCATTTGTCGGGCGCAAAGAGGAAATTGCCGAACTGGAACGCAGGTTGACTTCTACAGAAACCCGTTTGGTGACAATTATCGGCCCGGGCGGCATTGGCAAAACACGCCTGGCTGTCGAGGCGGCGCGCTCCCTGGCGGAGCGAAAACCAGGTCAGTTCCTGCATGGGATCAGTTTTGTTCCCCTTGCAACAGTAGACACCCCCGAAACCATTTCCTTCCGCATTGCCGAGAGTATTGGGCTTACCTTTCGTGGATCGGAATCCCCTCAAAAGGAATTGCTTGAATATCTGCGGGAACGCGAGATTTTGTTAATTCTGGATAACTTCGAACATCTCGTGGATGAAGAAGGAAGTGGTACTGCGTTTCTGGTGGAGATACTACATCAGGCTTTGGGCATCAAATTGCTGGTTACATCACGCGAACGACTTAATTTATACGTGGAGACGATTTTCGACGCGCACGGTCTGGACGTGCCGCAAGAGGGTGCGCCACAACCGGAAGAGTACAGCGCGATGGCATTATTCCTCCAAAATGCCCGGCGGGTACAGCGCGGTTTTGACTTCACCAAAGAGGAAACTGCCGCAGCAATGCGCATTTGCCGCCTGGTGGAAGGCATGCCGCTGGCAATCGAACTGGCTTCGGCATGGGTGCGCCATTACACCTGCGCACAAATTGCCACGCAAATCGAAAAGGATTTGGATTTCCTGGCTATCCCATATCAGGATGCCCCTGCGAGTCATCGCAGCCTGCGGGCGGTCTTTGAACGTTCCTGGGCATTGCTTTCCTCCCAGGAACAGGCAGCTTTTTCCCAACTCTCCATATTTAGCGGTGGTTTTACCATGCAAGCTGCAAATGCTGTTATTGGGCTGCCGTCATCCACCGACGAATGGACGCCGGTCATTGACTTGACGGATAAATCGCTTCTTCAGCGCCAGTCCGATGGGCGTTACGATATTCACCCCTTGCTGCGCCAGTACGCCGCGGAGAAACTGTCTGCGCTTCCCGACGCAATGGAGGCTGCCGCTTCACGCCACACCTCCTACTACCTGGATTTCCTGACCCAACTAGGCAATGGAGAGTCCCCGCAGCAGCGCGCCATGATCCGCCCGGAAAGGGACAATATCCGAATCGCCTGGGAACGGGCTTCCAAAACTGGAATGTTTCAGGCATTGGAACGCACGGCGGGTATCCTGCACAGTTTTTTCAGTGTGCAGAGCTGGTTTCTGGAAGGCATTGACTTGTTTCAAAACGCCATCTCGGCAATTGAGCAGAAGGATCAAAGCGAAGCGACAGGCCTGCTGTGCGAACTGTTGGGACGCAAAGCGCGCATGCAAATTCAGATTGGTCAGTTAGAGAAAGCCCGCGCTGACCTGCTTCAAGCCCTGAAGCATCTGGAAAACATGGATGACCCATCCCGTCGTTCCCGGGTGCTTGATTCGCTTGCAATTACCAATTATTATGCCGGGGATTATCCGCAGGCTGCCGCGCTGGCAAAGGAGAGCCTGAGTCTCTCAGAAAAAACGGACAACCTGGATGGGACCGCTTTCGCGCTCAATTTCCTGGGTAGTTGCGCCAAAGCGCAGGGCGATTATGATCAATCCCGCGCCTATTTTGAACGCGCCGTTACCGCCTACCACACGATCAAGGATGAGATCGGCGCCGCCATGGTGCTCAACAACCTGGGGAACCTGCTTCAAACACGGGGAGATTTTGAGGGCGCCCAGCAATATTACATGGAAAGCGGCGGGATTTTAAAAACGCACGATCATGTGCATGGTGCAGCGACCACTTTGGCAAATGCGGGCAAACTTACGCTCAAGCAGGGGAAATATGACACGGCCCGCACTCTGCTTGGCGAAAGCCTGGAAATGAAACACGGGATTAACGATCGGCGTGGGGAAGCGGTTGCCCTGGCTGGTTTGGCGGATATTTCGCTGGCGATGGACGCGCTCGCAGAAGCCAGGGAAATATTGCTGCAAGCCCTGGAATTGGCGCGTCAAGTCAGCGACGTTCAATTGACGCTTGATATTCTGGTTGCGGTGGCGGCGTTGACGGTCAAACAGGGACGCAAAGAAATTGCTCTCCGCCTGCTGTCTTTTGTTCTCAATCATGCAGGCAGCGCCGAAGAAGCGCGCCAACGGGCAGTGCGCTTGCTGGAAGAACTGGGGAATCCATCCCTCACGGAGCATGGCTTGTGGAATCAGGAATTGATCGAGGATATGGTTTCTGCGGTCTTGCTTGAAGCATGAAGGGTTGAACAGTTCTGCTTTCAAAGGATTATGAAATGGTTTTCAGTCCTTATCATTTGAGTGCGTTTCATTTCAGTTGAAGCCTTGCAGCATGTAACGTGTTGCGTAAACCGTTCAAAACGGAACACGCAACACGGGTTTCTCTCAACTCATTTGAAACACACCCGAGACATGGTTATCGAGCCTGCTTGCGCGTACACGCAGGCAGGCTCGAGATATTACCGCAGGATCAACGGCAGGAACAAATAGTATGTAACGCTATACGTGCGGCTGAATTGCGCGGCAATCGTGTTGGCGTTGCCAACTGAATCAGATGCCACGCCCGCCGCAATATCGGCAGTGACGGGGCCTTCTGCGCTGGGCGTTAAGTCGAAGGTGTAGGTATCGCCATCTACAGCCAGGAAGTTATTTACCGTGCCGTTTACGGGAACGATATCGCCTGATGTGAAGCCAGTGACCGTTTCGCTGAATTGCACAGTTTTATAATTCTGGGACAATTCGATTTCGTATCCAAGCGCCTTATAACTGGCTCGCCGTTTACCGTGCATTCTCGCTAAGACAGGCACCTCAAAATCCACATAATCATAGATGACTCCACTGCAAAAAGGGCAGTAGCCCTCGTCAAAACCGCAAAAATTTAATATACTCAGTGCATGTTCAGAAAAAACACCAAACACCAACAGCCCGCATTGATACCCTACGGGCACGATGTTAGCGCCGCCAGTGAACTGCCAGAGAAACAACGCAAACGTCTGGAGAACTCGTGGGCAGGCACGTTCTACAAAGAATTCTTCAGCCGCATAGACGAACAGTCCTTTGCGGTTCTGTATTCAGAAAAAGACTCGCGCCCGAATGTGCCCGTGAATGTGCTGGTCGGACTGGAAGCGCTGAAAGCAGGCTTCGGCTGGAGCGATCAAGAGTTATACGAGAACTATTGCTACGACACAAATCGCCAGCAACATTGTCTCCGCCAGCCGCCTGCGATTGTTGGTGGAAGCCGTCCAGCGGGTCGAACGGATATTGAATGAGGCAGATCGAGCGCGACTGAGCGAAACCTTTGCGCCCTACATCAAAGACAGCGCCGGGCATTACACCTACCGCGTCAAAGGCAAGGAAGCGCAACAGGAACATCTGCAGAAGATCGGGCAAAGCATTCATGCGCTGTTGCGGGATTTGAAAAGCGCCTACGCGGCCGAACTTGCCTACCAAGTCTTGGAGCGCATTTTCGCTGAAAACTTTCATCTGATGCAAAAAGGTCTTCAAACACAACCCGCAGGGCGCGAGGACACGAAGTACACGAAGGTTAATGAATGAAAGGCTCTTACTTGGTGTTCCTTAGTATTACAGCGCAAAGTCAGGCTCAAAGCCGCCGTCCCCGGCGGCGTGTTGCTGGAAAACGCCTGCGCCGGGGACGGCGCAGGGAGCAACCTTGCGCTGTAATATTAGTGACCTTCGTGTTTAATTGGATTTTGCAGTGGAGTCATATATGAAACAGGTACAATTAACGCCATGCGAACAATTTTGATCCTCACGAAAGATCATCGGGAATATCGCGCCATCATCGAAGCGGAGCTGCCTGACATAAGCATCATCACGGAGCCGACGGAGGAATGCGAGATCGTGCTTGGTTCACCGTCTTTAATCAGCAAGGAGTTAGTCAAGCTGCCGAAACTGAAATGGGCGCAATCTACATGGGCGGGGGTCGAACCGCTGTTGGGCCCCGCACTGCGGCGTGATTATGTTTTGACAAACGCGCGCGGCGTCTTCGGCGGCTTGATGTCGGAATTTGTCTTCGGGTATTTGCTGGCACACGAGCGGAAAATTTTCGCACTCGCGCAGGCACAACAGGAAAAAGAATGGAAACGCTTCATCACCGGGACATTGCGCTTCAAGACCATCGGGCTGCTTGGTGTCGGCTCCATTGGGGCTGAAGTGGCGCGGACGGCGAAATTCTTCGGCATGAACGTGCGTGGATACACGCGCTCGAGTGAAGATTGCGAATATGTGGATGATTATTTTCACACTCTTCCCCCTCTCCCTCTGGGATGTGTGCCCGCAAGGGTAGAGGGACGGGGTGAGGGATTGCTATATTTTGCCAATAATTTGGATTATCTCATCTCCATCCTTCCCAACACAAAAGAGACACGCAAAATCGTGGATGCAAATCTGCTCTCCGCGCTGCCGCCTCACTGTATCTTCATCAACGTCGGGCGCGGCTCGGCAGTGGATGAATTCGCGTTGATCGAAGCGCTTGAAAAAGACAAACTCGCAGGCGCAGTTTTAGATGTCTTCGAGCATGAGCCGCTCCCGAAGGAACATCCATTTTGGACGACAAAGAATTTACAAATGACATTCCATACGTCCGCGCCAAGTTTCCCTGAGGATATTGCAAAGGTTTTCATCGAGAATTATCGCCTTTATGTGGAAGGCAAGCCTTTGAAGTATCAGGTTGATTTTGAGAAAGGGTATTAGACCATGGACGGTGGACAGCGGACCGTAAAAACGGTCTACGGTCTACTGTCCGCCGTCAGAAAAGGAACTTCCCCATGACCGTCACACTCACCGATATCCAACAAGCCGCAGGACGCATCCAGCCGTACGCGCATCGCACGCCTGTTTTTACAAATGAAAGTTTGAATAAGAAGGTAGGCGCACAAGTCTTTTTGAAATGTGAAAACCTTCAAAAAGTGGGCGCATTCAAATTTCGCGGGGCGACGAATGCCGTATTCTCGCTCACGGAGGAAGAAGCTGCGTGCGGAGTTTGCACCCATTCGTCTGGGAATCATGCGGCGGCGCTGGCATTGGCGGCACGGAATCGCGGCATCCCTGCGTACATCGTCATGCCGAGCAATGCGCCACAGGTGAAGAAAGATGCAGTGGCAGGCTATGGCGGACAGATCACCTTCTGCGAGCCCACGCTGGAAGCGAGAGAAAACACAATGGACAGTATCAGGCTCGATACGGGCGCGAGCGTCGTGCATCCCTACAACGACGAGCGTGTCATTGCAGGTCAGGGCACGGCGGCGCTGGAATTGCTGGCAGATGTCCCCGACCTGGATGTGGTCATCACCCCCGTCGGCGGCGGCGGGTTGTTGAGCGGAACATCCATTGCGGCAAAAGGCATCAGGCAAAATATCCGCGTTATTGCGGGCGAGCCCGAAATGGCGGACGATGCCTTCCGTTCGATGCAGGCTGGCGCGATCATTCCTTCCGTGAATCCCAAGACGGCGGCGGATGGCTTGCTTACATCACTTGGAAATCTGACCTTCCCCATCATTCAAAAGAACGTCGAACAGATCGTCACCGTCAGCGAAGCGGGAATCATTGCGTCGATGAAATTCGTGTGGGAACGCGCGAAGCTCATCATCGAGCCATCGTCTGCTGTGGCGATTGGCGTGTTGTGGGAAAATAAAATTGACCTGACAAGTTTGAAAATCGGCGTTATCATCAGCGGCGGCAATGTGGATCTGGCAAAATTGCCATGGCAGGGATAGAATTCGATCACGAAAACCGAGGAGGAACGCCATGTTCAACGAGAACCCCATCGAAGAAAGACTCCCCTACCCGACCCGCCCGATGTATTTTTCGAACGGCTCGAGCGTGGAGGAATTCATCATCCCCGACGAAGACAGGGAACTGGTTCTGCAACAACTCTATCCTTTCTCTCCCATCCCAAAATTAACCGATGAGATGGAAGACCTTCACTCGGGAAGGAAGTTCCTGGTCCGGGATTTCCGCGTCACATGGGAGCATGGCATGAATTACCTTGTCAGCCCGTATTATCCCGAAAGCGGCGGAACGGTCATTGACTGGGTGGATGAAAACTCGTGGGTGGACGACGAATTCGATGAAGAGGAATTCGACGATGAAGATTTGGATATATCCGAAAACAAGGACGACGATCTCCCATTCTAAAAATACCCAAAAGGAAATACACCATGAGTAAACGCAAACGACAATCCGTAAAACCGACCGCCGTGCCGCAGATCGAATGGCTCAAATATCGCACGGGGTATCCATCGCTTGAGGAAAGAGAAGAGATCGTCAATATGCGAAAGGAACTATCCATGGAACTCATCCTATTGATGTCCATGGGCGCCGAACCCAACGATCCGCGCATGCGCGCGTTGGGAAAGAAATACGGCAGGGAGGAATTCGAACGGGCATTAATTGTTCTTACCGAGTCATTGCGCATGTCGTCCCGCGTCGCAGACGATGCGACCAGTTACCGCGATTATCGGCGACGATACGCGCGTTTCGGGGCGGGGTTGAAGTTCTATACCATGCAGGAGATGGACGATATGTATGCGGACATGAGGTTTCAATTTAAAAATGCCCTTGAGAATAACCTTGAAGGCATTCCCTCGTTCGATGAATCTTTATCCCAAAACCTGCTCGCAGACTGGAATAGCTGGAAGGATATCACCCCTCCCGCCGTCCCGCCGCGCCCCGCGGATTACGCCGCGCCTGCGCCCGCCTCCTATCCCGCGCCAATCAACGAACTCCTGGAATGGGGGGATGACTTAAAAAAATCCCTCGACTTTCTGAGCGAGGTGGAGCATAAGCAGTGGGAAAAACATGTTCCCGCCCTGACCCGCATGGCGCTCGACCCGGGATTGCTCAACGGCTGGCCCTCTGAAGCCGCGAGTTGGGCGCCCTGGCACGCTATCCATGCCCTCGGATATTTACAGGCATGGGAATCCGCCCCCGCGCTTGCCCAACTTGCAGACCTCGAAAACGACTGGCTCTCCGATCACCTGGCCCACATTTGGGCGGATATGGGATGGGAGGTCGAGCCGTCGCTTTGGGCAATCCTCGAAAACGCCACCGCATCCGCAAAACAGCGCGGACTTGCCGCAGAAGGCCTGCAGATGATGACGGATGAAAATGAAGCGATGGAAGACAGGGTTATCAACGGCTTCGAAAAGATCCTGGAAAATACAAATACTTTCAACCCCATGCTGAACGCCTATCTCATTCATTTTCTCAATGAGATGGAAGCGGCGGATGAAGTCATGGAAACCATAGACACCGCTTTTGAAGAAGGGCGTGTTGACCTGGACATCATCACCCCCGAAGACCTGTATGACGACGAGTTTGACGACGATGAGAATGAAGATTAGCAAATCCTTCCTTCATCCTTCATCTTTTATTCCTTCCTCCTTCCCATGAACCCACTCGAAACTATTTTACAAAATTCCCCCATCGCCATCGTGGACGGCGCGCTCGCCACCGAACTCGAACGGCGCGGATGTGACCTGAACGACGATCTGTGGTCGGCGCGTGTGTTGATGGAGCAGCCCGAACTCATCCGTCAGGTGCATCTCGATTATTTCAACGCCGGCGCGGATTTTGCGATCACCGCCAGTTATCAAGCCACCGTCGAGGGCTTTGCGCGGCGCGGTTTGAGCAGGGATGAGGCGCTAGCGCTCATGCAAAAATCTGTGCAAATCGCACAAAGCGCGCGTGATGAATTTTGGTCAGATGAAAAAAATCGCGTCGGCAGGGTGCGTCCGCTGGTTGCGGGGTCGGTTGGTCCGTATGGCGCGTTTCTTGCGGATGGCTCGGAGTATCGCGGCGATTACAAATTGACAAAGCAGGAATTGATTGACTTCCACCGTCCGCGGGTGGAAGCGCTCATCGCCTCTGGCGCGGACCTGCTGGCCTGCGAGACCATCCCATGCTTTATCGAAGCCCAGGCATTGACGGAACTCCTGCGCGAATTCCCGAACACGTCCGCGTGGTTCTGCTTCAGCGCGAAGGACGGCGAACACATCTCCAACGGAGAAAAAATCTCGGAGTGTGCTGCCATGCTCGAGCGAGTCCCTGAAGCGGTGGGAATCGGAATCAACTGCACGTCACCGCTGCACATTCCATCGCTTATCCGTGAGATCAAAAAGAAAACGAGCAAGCCCATCATTGTGTATCCCAACTCGGGCGAATATTACAGCGCGGTGACCAACACCTGGCACGGCGAGACTTCGTGCGAGGCGTTTGGCGTGCAATCAAAAGATTGGTACGAGAACGGCGCGCGGGTCATCGGCGGATGCTGCCGCACCACACCTGACCATATCCGCGAGGTGAAGGCGTGGGCGAGTGAGGGGTGAGTAATAAGTAATAAGTAACCAGCAACGAGAAAAGACGCTTCCTGATTTTTATTAATCAGGAAGCGTCTTTATTTTCCGCCTTCCGCCTTCCGCTTACTGTTCACTGTACACTGTACACTGTTCACCGTTCACTGCTCACTGTTCACTGTTCACTGTTCACCGTTCACTGCTCACTGCTCACTGTTCACTGTTCACTGCCTACCGTCCTACCGCCCCCCGCCCGTAATGTAATGCTCCAGTTGCGAGATCATGAATTTCTGCACATCCACCACTTCCTTCAAGACATCACGCACCGAGATCAAGCCGAGCAGTTCATTGCCGTCAAACACGGGCAGGTGACGGATGTTCTTGTCGATCATCAACGCCATACATTCTTCGAGTTCCTGAGCAGCTTCGACGTAGATCACTTTCGAAGTCATGATCTCGTTGACCTTGGTGGTTTTGGCGTTCTTGCCTGCCAGGTCCATACGGCGCACGCAATCCCGCTCAGATAAAATCCCCTCCACTTTGTTGTCCTTCACCACCATCAACGCGCCTGTGTTGTATTTTTCCATGAGGACAAGCGCCTCATATACAGTGGCAGTCGGAGAGACCGAGAAAACTTCACTTCCCTTTTTACGGATCATGTCGCGCACGGTTGGCATGGCTAATCTCCTGTGTGTGAATTTTGACGAAGTATAGACAATAAATGAGAGAATGGCAAGCGGAAAATCAAAATTTTTCAAACACAAAGGGCACCAAGGCAAACGACGCGAAACCCTTCAGTCCCTCTTTGACCTTTCTATTTTTATCCGCGAATTTACGCGAATTTTCGTATCATCTCAAAAAGAAGTGGAAACGTCCCGAAGGTTTGAACGGCTCAACCATGTTTTTCAAGGAAACCTTCGGGACGGTGTATGCCATCCCCAAGTTATTGAGAAGATACAATTTTCGCCAATCGAATTCAAATTCGCGCCGATTTGCGAAGATTAGTGGATTCTTTCAGAGGTTTGGTAAGCCCTGTTTAATTATCCAATTGGCGTTCACAAACAATATACCGTTTCCCTTTGATCGCCAGCAACTGGCAATTCGACTCCAGCCCGCATACCGCGCAGACCTTCCCGTCGGGACCAATCTCGGCAAGCCTGCCTTTCCGCACCAGCAGTTCCAGCATGGATCGCACCGCCGAAGGCTGGGCATCCATCAATCGGCTGATCTCGAACAGACTCAAACCGTCCTTCTTATTTTCCAGCAGGGATATAAGTTGGGTCAGCATCGTATGTCTCTAATCGCAAGATTCTCTACCGTACATCGTGTTTTTTTATCGCCAAGACACCAAGCTTTTTAAGGCTTTCTTGGCGACCTTGGCGCACTTGGCGGTTCGATTTTGCAGATTTGTACGGCAGTGAATCGCAAGATAAATCTTGCGGTACGTTTACCCAAGCCCCAACAGCAAGCCGCCCTGATAAACAAGGAACGCCGCCGCCCACGCCACCGCCGTTTGATACACCGCGGACAGTACCGCCCATGAAATTCCAAATTCATGCTTGATCGCTCCAAGTGTGGCAACGCATGGAACATATAACAACACAAAGACCAGCAATGCCGCCGCGCTCAATGGGGTGTAATGCTCACGCAAAGCGCGGCTTAACACCGTATCCTGTGTCTCGGCTTCCTCATCGATCAAATTCACACCGGGAATGATGCTGAGCAAAATCCTTCCTGAATTCACGGCCGCATCTACAAAGCCCAGTCCAATACCCGCCAAATCTTCACCGAAGGTTGTCGCTTCAACAGCTTCCGCATCATCATCATCCACATGGATATAAATCTGACTCAGCGTACTGACAACGATTTCCTTCGCCATGAAACCCGACACCAATGCTCCGCTCGTCTGCCAGTCTCCAAAGCCGATTGGGGCAAACACAGGCGCGATCGCGCCGCTGACTTTTCCAAAATAAGAATCGCGTTTGTTCTCCACGCCCCACGGCAGGTTGAGCAGCACCCACATCACCAGCGACGCGAACAGGATCACCGTCCCGGCCTTGCGGACGAATTCGCGCGTGTTCTCCCACATGTGGATCAGCACGCTCTTCAATGCAGGCTGGCGGTATGGCGGCAGCTCCAAGACAAAGGCAGACGACGCATCAGGTTTTAGAATGGTACGTGTGAAGACCATGCCCGCCAGCATCGCCACCATAATTCCCAACGCATACATCGCCCATATCACCGTCCCTGCGCGCGCGCCGAAGAACGCCAGGCCAAAGACAACATACACAGGCAGACGCGCCGAGCACGACATGAGCGGGACGAGCAACGCGGTCAACACGCGGTCACGGCGGCTGGCGATTGTCCGCGTAGCGTAGATGGCGGGGACGGCGCACCCAAAACCGAGGATCATCGGGATAAATGATTTGCCATGCAAACCGATCACGCGCATGAAACGATCCATCACAAACGCCGCGCGGGACATGTAGCCCGAATCCTCCAACAGCGCGAGGAAAAAATACAGGATCAGCAAACCCGGGACAAAAACCAACACGCCTCCGACTCCACCGATAACTGCCTCCACGACGAGGGAATGCATCCAGGCTGGAGCAGCTGCAAGGTCAAGTAGAAGCGAGAACCAGCCCGCAATCGGACCCGTGATGACCGTATCCGTCCATTCCAAAAATGGCGCGGAAACATCGATCACGAGTCGGAACATCACATACATCATCGCAAAAAAGATGGGCAAGCCCAGCCACTTATGCGTAACAATGTCATCGATGCGGTCGGTGAACGTGATGCGATCCATATTCGGCCGATGCAGCGACTGACGCACGATGCCGTTAATGAAACCATAGCGGCGGTCGGCGATGAGCATATCCACATCGTCGCCTAACATGGACTTTATTTTTTCAGCGCTTTGCTGGGAAAGTGAAATAACTGTTTCGCCATTCGGCATGTTGCGGACCTGCTCGAGCATTTCCGCATCCGCTTCCAAAAGTTTGATAGCCAGCCAGCGTTTGGGATATTGGCGTGTATCAATTTGAAATTCAGAAAATGATTCAACCAGCCGCGTAATCTCGCGTTCGAGTTTGCTGCCATAATCGAGCCGAAAGAAAGCGGACGTCATTGCTTTACCATCCCCACAGCCTTCGAAAGCAATTCGGAAATCCCCCTGCCCTGATTCGCGGTTGTGGACACAACCGGAATTTCGCCGAGGAAGCGCGAAAGATGATCGAGGTTGATCTTCGAACCCTGCTTTTGCAGATCGTCCGCCATGTTGAGCGCTATCACCACAGGCACATCCAGTTCGAGAATTTGCACGGTGAGATATAAATTACGTTCGAGATTCGTCGCATCGACCACATTGATGACCACATCAGGGCGGTCTTCGATGATGAAATCGCGCGCGATGATCTCTTCGGGTGAATATGCAGTCAGACTATACGTGCCGGGCAGATCCACAATATTGATAAAGATTTCCCCAACCTTGATCCTGCCTTCTTTTTTTTCCACGGTTTTTCCGGGCCAATTGCCCGTGTGCTGACATAAACCTGTCAGCGCATTGAAGATGGTGGTCTTGCCTGCATTCGGATTGCCCGCCAACGCAATGGTTAGATCAGCCATGAATGTCCTCATTCAAAAGCACTTCGATCTGCGCAGCTTCCTCCCGTCGCAATGCGAGATGGTAGCCTTTTATCAAATACGCCACAGGGTCGCCGAGTGGAGCGTTGCGTTCGGTCAAAATGGTCTCGCCTTTGATAATGCCCATTTCCACAAAACGCCTGCGCAGCGCCCCTGTGCCATTGACCTTCGAGATCGTCCCTCGTTGACCCGGTTTCAAAAAATGCAGTTGAATTGACTCGATCATTATTGTCAGCCTCTTTTTGTCCGCTAATCTGCGCGCATAGCAAAGATTAGCGGAGATTAGTGGATTTATTTCACGATCACAAACTCAGCCAGCGACAGCCCCAGCACAACTTCCTTGTTCCCCACCCGCAGCGTCAAGGGTCCCTGCATCGGCGCGGCTTCCAAAATTTCAAGTTCGCGAGTCGGCAGAATATTTCGCTCCTGTAAATATTTCAGCACATCCGTCGCCGTGGCGCTGACCGCCAACACGCGCACCGTTGCGCCAACTTCCGCTTCGCTCAGCGCAATCCCACCCAGCGGCTCAAACGAACCATCCAACCCAGGGATGGGATTTCCACGCGGGCAGGTCTTTGGATGTCCCAAAAACGTTGCCAGCGCTTCGGTCACTTCGGGCGCTGTTGCATGTTCCAACGAGCAGGCAAACTCATAGATCTGCGACCAATCGATCTTCAAGTGGTCGTGCAAAAAACATTCCCACAATCTCTGCCTGCGCAGGACGTTACACGCAGCCTCGCGTCCCTTTTTCGTCAGCGTCACCCCTTTATACGGCGTATGCGAGACCAACCCCTGCTCCCCCAAACGACGCATCATCTCATTTACTGAAACAGGCGTCACACTCAAACGCTCCGCCATGCGCGCCACCGCCACAGCATCATGGTCGCTCAATTCCGCAATGGCTTTGAGGTACATTTCAGTGCTTTCGCTTAAGTGTCTTGAATTCATAAGGTTTGCCTATTAATTATGTTATGGCTGACCTTATTATTACAGACAGAGCTTTTTCCCGACATTGATGGAAGTCACGATTTCTTGTGAATTAAGTCACAACGCTTCTTTCCGCCCTGCAAACTGATTCTGTTAAACAAACCGACTCTACGCCTCAGCAGAGTCTGCAAACAATGGATGGAGTCAGGCGGCTATCCGCTCCCTGACTCCATATCTACACTGTCACCCCAAAATTAACCAGACTATCCCAAATCTCTGTGTTCAATTGCTCGCGCTGTGATTGGGCGAAATCCCAAAACAAGGTTTGCGCGCGCGTGAAGGGATGATTCAAATTTCGAGCAATATAAACAGAACGCCGCAGTTCAAGCCCCTGTAGTTCCACCTTCTTGATGCGCCCAAAGGCAAGCCCGCGCGCAGCCACCATCTCAGAGACGAAGGCAATCCCCACGCCGCGTTCCACTGCCATTTCAATCGCTTCGGGGTTGCCGAGTTCCATTGTCACATTGAGCATGTCCGGCGTGATGCCAAAATTCTTCAAACTCTGCATGACCGTGTCGCAAGTTCCGGACATCTCTTCACGCATGATGATCGGCTGATCCAGCAGATCATCAGGGGTGGCTTTGCCATAAGCCGCCCATGGATGATTCGAGGAAACGATCAAATAGATACGGTCATCGAACAAAGGCAGGCATTCAACATCCCGATGTTCAAGGTATTTACTGGAAACACCGATGGGCAGGCTTTGATTAAGTAGCTTTTCATATACGCCATCACGCCCCATAACCTTGACGCGCGGATGCACAGCGGGATATTCCTGTTGAAACGTGGAGAGCAGGACAGGCAAAAGATATTTCCCTGCGGAGGTGGAGCACCCGATCAGCAATTCTCCTCCGATCTGATGGTGAATTTCCTGAAAACCGTCCTCCAACATGCGGGCGGCACGCAGAACTTCCCGTGCCATCGGCAAAATGGACTGACCCGCTTCACTTATCTCAACAGCGCGTCCGCCACGGATGAATAACTCCACACCGTATGCCTTCTCCATTGACTGAATGTTCTGACTGACGGCAGATTGTGACATATGCAGCCGCTTCGCCGCGCTGCTGAAGTTCTTCTCTTCAGCAGCCGCGAGAAAGACCCGCAACGTGGATAATTCGATCATACGCTTCTCCGAATCCAATAAGTGATGGTGATGCTTACTTTGCATAAGAATAAGCCTTTCTCATAAGTCTGAGTAGTGAAACTTGTCAAAATCCAAAGATGATGTCGTGGGGAAAATACCCCATAATTAAAACTGCCTGCAAGTTCTCCTCGCAGGCAGTTTTTCGATCAAGAGCAGGGCGGCCCGCCCATCGGAAATGGAGCGTCTGACAAATGGGGAGGGTCGCCCGTATTGTGTGCAAGCAAACCATGTCAGGCGATTTGCTCCCTGCGCCGTCCCCGGCGCAGGATGTCCTCGCAAAACGCCGCCGGGGACGGCGGCTTGAGCCGTAGCGGCTGACAACCTTTGCTTGCACACCCGTATTGTTATTTGACTACCGGCAGTTCTGCTGCGATCCAGCCGTTCATACCGCCGTTCAAATTGCGGACGTTGGTGTAGCCCAGGAATTGCAGGTACATTTGGGTAATCGCGCCGCGATGACCGGAGGCGCAGATCACCATGATCGGGGCGGTCTTGTCCACGGGGAGTTGGGCGAGGTTGACGGGCACGTCATTCACAGGGACGTGGACAGCGCCTTCGATGTGGCCCTTGTCATCCCATTCCGCTTGTGTGCGGACATCCAGCATGAAGGGAACTGTGCCAGAGACAAGTTCGGTGTTGAAATCAGGGGACTTGATCGCGCCAAAACCTTCGGGCAGGTTGCTCAGGTAGTTGTCGAGGGCGGCGAATCGGGCAGCATCCACTTCGGGAGCAGTACCAGCTACCGGCGCGGCGGGAGCGCCAGTTTCCACTGCGAATTCCGCTTTGAGCCAGGCGCTGAGTCCGCCATTGAGGTTGACCACGTCGGTATATCCCAGCAGGCGCAGCGCCATCATGCCGAGTGAGCCACGGTGGCCGGAAGCGCAGGTGATGACGATCTTGGCATCCTTGGCGGGGAGTTTATCCAGATTCTTGAGCAGGTCGCGGATCGGGATATTGACAGAGCCGGCGATGTAGCCAGCGGTTTCAATTTCAGCGGGCTGGCGCACATCCACAATGAAGGGCGGGTTCTCGACCAACATTTCATTGAGTTTGTCAGCTTTGACGCTGTAGAAACCAGCGTCGGCGGGCAGGTTGGTGAGGAAGGCAGCCATTTCACTTGCCAAACCTACAACCGGCATGCCGGCAGCTTTCCAGCCATTGAGTCCACCATTGAGGTTGACAACATTGGTGTAACCCATCAGGCGCAAGCCCATCATGGCAACACTGCCGCGATGGCCGGAGGCGCACAGGACGATGATGCGGGCATCTTTATCCGCAGGAATCTGATCGAGGTTGGCAAAGAAATCATTGATAGGCAGGTTGATGGAACCTTCAATATAGCCGTCCTTGTCCCATTCGCCCTGGCTGCGAGTGTCAACAATAAAGGGCAGGTCTGAGCCAGCCAGTTCCTCCGCCAGTTTGTCCGATTTGATGGCATAGAAACCTTCGGGCAGGTTGGTGAGGAAATCGTTGAGCATTTCGTACAGGGGCTG
Organism: Anaerolineales bacterium; assembly: GCA_030680155.1. Taxonomy (GTDB): domain Bacteria; phylum Chloroflexota; class Anaerolineae; order Anaerolineales; family Villigracilaceae; genus Villigracilis. The sequence goes on along the minus strand of JAUXWL010000301.1, from coordinate 5,834 downwards.
GTCGTCAACGATGGGGGCGCTGATGACTGCGGGGGCTTCGAGCGCAACGCCAGTCACAACGGGATATTCGGCTTTCTTCCAGGCATTCACGCCGCCGTTCAGGTTGCGGACGTTGGTATAGCCCAGCAGTTTGAGCGCCGCCATGACCATGCCGCCGCGATGACCGGAGGCGCAAGTGACCACGATGGGTTCATCGAGACCGGGCAGTTTGTCCAGGTTGTTGAGCACGTCACGGACGGGGATGTTGACGGTGCCTTCGATATAACCGTCTTTTTCAATTTCGGCGGCTTCGCGCACATCGAGGATGAAGGGGGCATTGTCGGCAAGTTCCTCATTGAGGGAGGAAACTTTTACCGAGCCGTAGGCTTTGTCGGCGGGGAGTGAGGCGGCAAGTTCGGTGAACAACGCCAGCACATCAAGTCCTGCTTCTTCGACAACCGGCGCCTCGGTGGCAACTTCCACCACTGCCGCTTCAGTTGCTTCCACAACGGGTTCTGCAGCGGGAGAGCCGCAGGCGCTCAGGATCATACTCAGAGCGAGGAACAGAGCTAAAAACATTTGAAACTTCTTAGACATTTCGTTCTCCTTGTTGAAGATTATTTTTCACCAACTCACTTTGAAGATCAGAGGGTGAGTTATTAGCAAGTGCCGTTACGGCAGCTTGTGACATCCTATACAGCTTTCATTCGTGAAACCAAGATGACTTTCAGGGATTACAGGCGAGTTGCGGATTCCTTCGGCGTGACACGTCACGCACGAGTTGGTCACCAGTTCGGCATGATCGGCAGGCTGAAGCATGGCGGACAGGAACATTTCCACGGGTCCGGGGATGGCGCTCACGATCACCGATTGATTGGCGTTCACTTCATTCGCTTGCACCTTGTCCATTGTCAGGAAGATCTCCGGGTTGCCATGACAGGCTTCACAGGTGGAGTTCTGCGGCGTGAAGCGTTGAATGTTATGCGGCGTGGAGTAGACCCAGGTCGGCAGGGCATCAAAGTTTGACAATAAATTTTCGCCATAGAACTGATAACTCGTCGTTGCAATCGGCACATGACGCACCGGCACATATTTGGCGGGCCGGTCTTCGCTTTGAATGGGGTTGCGCCCAATAAAGAAGGTCATATAGGTTGCCTCGGTCTCGAAGTACGGATTCCCGCTCGTCTCACTGACCGCCACATGACAGCCGTCGCAGCTTGAATAACTGATCGAGTGACAGACCTGGCAGGTCAACTCTGCTCCATCGCCATGCTGGGCGTGCATCTCAATACCATCTGAACCGTCTGCAACCTGCTCATGGCAATCGATACATTGCGGGTCTTCGGCTCCGCTCAAACGGTGCTCGGATGCAAGCGCGGCGTCTGCCGTCCCGTGTAAATCTGCGCCTTCATGGCATTTGACACAATTCATGCGCGCTTCACGGAAATGGACATCGCCGGGGAACCCTTCGTTCTTGCCGAGGAATTCATTGCCCACGCGGCTGCCATGACAAGCCGTGCAGGAGCGCGTCATCGGCGGAGTCTTCTCGAAGACATGTCCGGTGAACAAGCCGCCGCCCACATTCTTCGGCTGGCTGACGTGACACTCACCACAACTTGTATGGCAGGTGGAACAATGGTTATTGAACATCTGATTCAGCGCGGGATGGTCTTCAGGTACGTTCCCATTGCGGGTGTTGATCGTCGTCCAATAACCGGCCTGTGTGTTGTGCAAAGCATTCGGGTAGGCGGCAGTCACTTCTTCATGGCACTCAGCGCAATACACATCCGGCTGCGCACTCGGGCTGACGACCATGTCCGCGTGCGCCTGATCCTTTTCTGAAACATTCGTTCCCGCATGGCATTCGATACAGGTCAATTCACCGTGATCGGTGGCAAGGAAAGCCTCACCATCTACAAGCGCCTTCTCCCATGGCTCCAACGGAGCCACTTCGCCCCCTCAGCCAACTCCCTTGGATTCAGCTTCATGATCCAATTCTTCAGGCCTGGCTGTATCGATAAGAAGTTGTTTGTCCGTATGGCAAGCCAGGCACTCCCCCGACTCAGGCGCAGTTACAACAACCGTTTCCATCTCGGTCGGCACATCCGTCGCGGATTGGGTCTCCGTTCCTGTCGAACATGCGGACAGGATCAACCCCAAAACGACCAAAATACCTGCAAGAAGTTTTCTAATCATCGATTCTCCATTTGTGACATATTTCACAATAACTATTGTAGTCCGAACTTCCATACAGGTAAGTGATAAAGATAACGTTCAGGTATTAGGATCGCTAATGGATAAACATAATTGGTGAAATTAGGTTGAAATAAATCAAGAATAAGTGATGGCCGCTCATTACGAACGATGACATACTGCACTTGTCCCCCGAACCATCGCCATTACAATTTGCATGGAAAGGAATTCACCGTGACCCCTCCCCAATTACTATTGAGCATCCTTCTGCTAATCAGCTTGCTCTTCCCATCCCCTGCTCAGGCGCAAACGCCCAATGCAGTTGTTCATGCCGTCTTGTTCTACTCTCCCAGTTGCGGACATTGCCATTATGTCATCGAAGAAGTTTTTCCGCCGCTGTTCGACAAATACGGCGACCAACTGCAGATCGCCGGCGTGGATGTCACCCAGCCTGAAGGGCAGTCCCTCTTCCTCGCAGCGTTGCAGAAATTCGGTCTGGAGCAAAGCGGGGTTCCCTTCCTCGTGGTCGGAAATGTGTACTTGATCGGCTCGGCAGACATCCCTGAACAATTCCCCACTTTGATCGAAACCTATCTCGCGCAAGGCGGCATGGACTGGCCCGACATCCCCGGGCTGCGCGCAACATTGGGAATTGTCCCAACCAGCGCGCCTCAAACCGACCTCGAACCTGCTGCCACCGCCCAGGCAGTTATCCCCGCGACAACACTCCCCAGCCTGACCGATGACGCAACCTGGCAGGAAAAGTTCGCGCGCGACCCTGCCGGCAATTCGATTGCCGTGCTTGTGCTGCTGTTCATGACCGCGGCCATGGTGTGGACTGTGACCGAATTCCGAAAGCAAAAGAAAAGTAAAAGCCCCATTCACTGGTCATGGGACATCCCCATCCTCTGTCTGATGGGCTTCGGCGTGGCGGGCTATCTGGCTTACGTGGAAACTGCCAATGTGACCGCCGTCTGCGGGCCCGTTGGCGACTGCAACACCGTGCAACAAAGCGCGTATGCCCGTTTATTCGGACTGCTGCCCATCGGCGTGTTGGGGTTGATGGGATACATGGTCATCGCACTGGCATGGTTAACCGCCCGCTACACAAAGGGACGAGTTTCCAATTGGTCTGCGCTGGCCCTGCTCGCATTCAGCGCAGGTGGCACGCTCTTTTCGATGTACCTGACCTTCCTCGAACCCTTCGTAATCGGCGCGACCTGTGCCTGGTGCATCACATCGGCCGTATTAATCACGATCATCATGATCCTCGCCCTGCGCCCAGCCAAGGCAAGTTGGGAGAAGGTTAGAAAGTGATAGAAAAAAGTGCTCCTTTCTAAACTGGGAGCACTTTTAATCTTTGAATAAATTTTAGATATGTCAATTGTACAAATAGAGGATATCCTATTTTCTTACATTAACGCCCTATCAAATACCCGCTGCTAATCCGCTCTCGCATCCAACCAGTCCGTCCATTTCCAGTACGAACCTGCCACCATGTTCCGTTGTGAGCACATGCTGGACCACCAATAATAGTAAGCGTCGTCCCTTCTTCAAGCTTAGCGATGCTATTTTCATAGTATTCCTGCGGAACAATAGGCGCTGTGCGTAGATTAACTTTAGGCCAAACAACTTTCGCACGATCTCCAACTTTAAGTTTTACATAACTTAAATCATCACACCAATATTTTTGACTTGATGATTGGGAAGAGCTGGTAGCAGTCGAGCCGAGGATTGGCGCTGTTTTGTTCGGCGGGGTGGAAAACGTGCGGACAATGGTATATGTAATTTGAATTCCGCCGTCACTTGATGTAACAGTTTTAGTCTTATCAGCAGACCAATTATCTTTTCTTGAAAGGTAGATGCCCTGTACGCCTATGATATCCGCCTTTTCAACCCAAGACTTAACCTTGCCGCTAAGAAAACTAAACAAAACTTCAACTGCAAAAGTGAAGGGCGTACTCTTTGCCAACGTGGATGCACCCACTTTTACCAATTTGCCTTTGACTGCACTCCCAAAAGCCTTACTAAGATGCCCAGTGGCAGCCTCATAAGAAAGATCTACTGGCAATGATGATTTATCCTCATCCACAACCATGACTGTTAAATATACGCCATCAGACACCTTGTTTTCATCGAAACTGACTGCAAGCAGGCATGGAGAATTTATAGTATCGCCTTTGCGCATTTTGAGTGGTTCATTCCCCGGACAAAACATACCACTTGATTTACCAGTCGTATCAGCTGCCATAATTATTAGACGAAACTCCCCTGGCCCAGTAATGTCACCCGTGTTACCAAGAATCTTTATTTGATCAATATAGAGGTTTACATAACTATTTGTGCTATTTTCATTTGGAGAGTCAAGTGGCGCAGCAACTACATAAGCTCCCCCCGAAGAAGACGCAATTATTACTGCCAACAGAACTGAAAAAACGAAGCGTGATTTAAACATATTTACCTCCTGATAAATATCTGAAATCTCCCTCAACTTGATCCCTCGAAACAGTATCAAACCTCTAATGCTTTCAGTTCGTTTTTTTCAAGTATACCCGACATACTGCATAATAGAAGTACAATTGAAGAAAAAGGTTCTTAATTCAAATGCACATCCCAAAACTTTATCGTGAAGAAGACCGCACAAGGATTATTGAATTCCTGAAAGGCAATGGCTTTCCCGCGCTCGTTTCACACGACGGCGAAAGGTTGGTCGCCACTCACCTGCCCGTGGAACTGCTCGAAGGCGCAGACGGCTCGCTGACCATCCTCGGTCACATGTCCCGCGCCAACCCGCAGTGGAAGAGTTTTGGCGAACAGGAAGCGCTGCTCATCTTTCAAGGCGCTCACACCTACATCTCGCCGCGCTGGTACAACCACGTCAACGTGCCCACATGGAATTACATGAACGTCCATGTCTACGGCAAAGTGCGCATGATGGAGGGGCAGGAGCTGCACGACCTACTCAGTCAACTGGTGCAGAAACACGAAGCAAACACAGGCTACAGCATGGAAGGTCTACCTGCCGAAATGGTGGCGAAGGAGATCAAGGGTGTGGCGGGCTTCGCGCTCGAGGTGACCCGCATCGATGCCGGCTTCAAATTGAGCCAAAACCGCGACGATGAGTCTCACGCGAACATTGTCCGCGAACTGGAAAGGCGTGGTGACGACGCCTCAGCGGAAGTGGCACAGGAGATGAAAAGCAGACGAGTGGCTGGCAGCGGGTAGCGATTCCTTGACGAATGGGCTTTGAGCGAATAAAATCCAAGCCATCAACCTTGCGCCTCCGTGTGGAGGCGCGTTTTCTGCCAGGATTATGAGCGACGAAACCATTCCCCTTGTACCCGAACATTCGCAGGTGACCAATCTCTCGCAAATGGATGTAGAGACGGTCACGGCGGAATTAGTGCGTATGCACCAGAGCGCGGCGGAGACGATCACAGCCGAGGACGCGGAACTGAACATGAGCGCTGCGGCCGCAGTCACTGCAAAGAATGTCAAGACGCATCAATCTGCGCTCGGATCTGTTCAGGCGGAGACTGTCACAGTGGAAAACGGGACGGTGGGACTCGCCCAGGCGGGGACCATGTCCATAAACGGGTACACAGGCGCAGTCGTGGCAGGCAGCGTGGAGTTCGGCAATGCGTATGCAGGTCTCGTGGCCG
>JAUXWL010000291.1 GCA_030680155.1 Anaerolineales bacterium | reverse complement strand
GGGACGAAAGCGCCAAGCGCAGATGCGTCTTGCCGGAATTATCCAATCCGCCGATGAAAATCGGTCCTTTGTTTTCCGTCGCTTCAGGTTGTGGCATCTTTGATCACCATTTTTGAGGCGGGCTTGCGCCCAAACATTTGCGGGAAGTTGTGCTGGATATATTCGATTCCCAGCCATGCGGTCGTGCGGATGAAATTGGCATGCCAGCGCCAGCCGATATACGCCAGCCGCTCAAAAAGCGAAAAATGGATCGGCTCCAAACCATATCCAAACTCGCGCAGGCTGGTGCGGGCGATGTTTTGCATGAAGGCAAGTTCGTGTTTCGAGAGTTCACGGCGGTACATGCCAATATGCTCACCTGATAGCGGTGAGCCGTCTGCGGGACGCTGAGCGCTGCGTTCGAGTTTTGCGCGGTGATCGGGAGCGCCAGCCATGGCGAGCATCTGCGGATGATATTCCTCGCCGATGAAACGACAGATGGAGCGCAGCGTGGACTCTGGCTCATGGACAAGGTCTTCAAAACGCACGACCATATATTGGCTTGGATATTTTTTTAGATTACGGCGAGCCAGTGAGGTGGTGTAAAGCCAGCGTGCCACTGCGCCACCCGCCCGTCCATTGCCATTGGGCCACATCTTCAGCGATTCGACATACCGATCACGCGGGTCGCGGATCATGTGGATCATGCGTCCTGCGGGAAAACTTTCCAGGACGCGATCTGCGTATCGTTCGATCAAGCCAGTCTGTTCGCCCCAGCGCGGCTTGCCTTCCCGGCGGGCATGTTGTTCCAGGAACAACCCAAACAGGCGTCCGTAGGTGGCGGGTCCCTGTTTGAACATCTTGCGGATCTCCTCTGCATCGGGTTTGAGAAAGCGTACATGTTTGTAATGCAGCATGGCAGACATGCAGCGCTCGAAATTTATTGGGTCGCTCAAATCGCCAAACTGTCCGTAAAAATATGTCCACATATTCGAGCCGACCGCAGGGATCGAGATGTTGGGATGTGAAACGAGAAAGGCGCGCAGGGTGGTTTTTCCGCAGCGATCCAACCCGCCTACGAAGATCGGGCTTGAATTAGTTTTCATCGCTGCCCGTCCGATTTTTGCGTTTGAGTTTGGCGGATAATTTTTGAGCACGGTTATGCAAGCCGTCCAGCATGAAGGCTTCCTCCTTGGAAAAGCCGAGCAGATAGGTGACAGCGGCATACACCGTCAGAAGGAGCGTCATGCCGTAGAGCGCGTTGAGTAGATTCGCCTGGAGCGGAATCCAAAGTCCCAGAATCAGGACCCCGCCCACAGCGCATCCCGCGGCGATGACGGGTTTGATAAATCCCATGTTGAAGGGGATCAATTTGAAGAGGATGTAGACTTCGATCATCCGCAGAATGTTGACCACGCCCTCGCCTGCCAGAACGCTAAACGCGGCTCCGATCACGCCGTATTGTGGGATGAGCCAAAGCCCGACCCCGATATACAGTCCGAGGCGGATGATGGAATTGACCAGTTTTAGTTTGGTGTAACCTGTCATCTCCAAGAAAGCGCCGCCCATGCCAGTGCCGACATTCAATAGATCGGCAACCGCCAGCGCCATCAGCGCAGCCGCTCCTTGAATATAGCTTTCGCCAAAGATGGAAAGCAGCGTGATCGGGAAAAGGAACATGATGAGAAAAATGGGCAGTTGGACCATCACTGCCCATTTGTTGGCGGTCTGGTAGATCTGACCGAGTTGCTTAAAATCCCGTTGGTCGTAAAGCTGTGCCAGGAATGGTTTCGAGGATACGTTGAGGGAGGAGGTGAAATGTCCGCTGACCATTGTGATCTGCCTGGCAATGCTGAAAACACCCACGCTGGTAATGGTATTTAATGCGCCCAACGCAATGGCTTGAATATTTCCCTGGAACTTGACCATCATGTCCGAGAGCCAGATCGGCAGGGAGAACTCGAGGATGCCTTTGAAATCGCGCGTTGCCTCACGCAATGGTCGATTGAGGCGGAACTCCCGATTTAAATAATAGAGAAGAAGCCCGGAGACTGCCAGTTCTGCGAGACAAAATATGAAGACTGCCCGGTAGGCATCCAAGCCACTGAAGGCGAGGATAACGATCAGGATCAGGCGCAGAATTGGCTGGAAATAAGACCGCGCGATGACCGAGTAATCAATGCGCTTAAAACCCTTAACGGTGCCAGCGAGCATCTCCGTCAGGGACAATACCGGTACGAAGACGGCTGCCAGTTGGAGCAGGGGAGCCAGGCTGATGTTATGGAATATTTTTTCAGCGACAATGTAGGAATACCCAAATAAGAGAGTGCCTGTCACTACGCTCAGGGATATGGCAAGCCCCAAGCCAACTTGAATGCTGCCCCAGATCGCTTTTTCATCCTTGCGCCCCACCATGACCGCTACAAAGCGAACGAGCGCATCGTCCAGACCCAGCAACGATAGCCCCACCGCGATGTTCACGGCGCTCAGCGTCAGGCTGTACATTCCATACTGATCCGCGCCCAGCAATCGGGCCAGCGCAAAACCGATCACAAATCGGATGGCGTCCATGAACAGCTTGCCGCTGAAAACGAAGCCGCTTCCTTTTGCGACTGCGGCCATGTTGCTGCGGAATGTCGGCCGGGGTTGAAGGTCCGTAATTGTTTTGTCGATTCGGTTTTCCATGAGGGGTCAAAGTGTGCGGGAATCAAAAGTGAGCGCGTAATGCGCCCGTATTCCACGCTTTCCAAAGATCATTCCGGGGCAGACTGGCTGAGATCTTTTAGGGCTTGTTCGACAAGTTGTTCGTGATCCAATCTCCCGCCTGTGTAGGCGACGACCCCCATGTTACTGCCGAGCGGATGATTTCCATTGACGGGGCTCATGTCGTGTGCCACTGAGCCGATCGCATGACGGATATTTTCCAATGAACTTCTCGCGGATCGAAGCTCCATGTCTGGAAAAATGATGGCAAATGTGGTGCCGTTGAAACGCGCCAGAATATCCTCTTCACGGACTGTCTTTTCGGTCAGGATTTTCACCATTCGCAAGGCTTCCACCTTTTCAGCCTCCGACAGTTCATCTCCGTTGAAATTTACCTTGACCAGCCCTAAAGAAAGTGGGGATTTGGTATTCCGTACACGCGCCATTTCCTGGAAAAGCCGATGAGAAAAGTAGGACTTGTTATACGCCCCGGTATCACGGTCAACAATGTTAAACGTATCCATTTCCTTGTAGGCAGGTTTCAGCGATTCCAACATGAACACCAAAGCCGCGCCCAAGGCCAGCCCCAAAAAAGCGCCAAGGGATAAATTCAGGCTCGTATTGGGTGTGGTCGGCCTGAGCGGCGTATTCGCGGCATCCAGAACTTCCATTTGATAAACATCGTAAAGGCGGCCTACATACTCCATCGCTTCCACCCCGACGGCATCGGCGAACCTGCGCGCAATGATGGGATCATGGCTTTTTGCCGTGATCTCGAGGATATTTGTCCCGCTGATGATGCGCCCGCTTGCAGAAAGCCCGGACTGTTCCGCGGCAGTGAGACCCATTTTTTCAATCGCTTTCAAATGGATCAAGTTGCTGGAAGACACCTCGGCAAACGTCAGGTTGATCTCGGAACGGTTGCTGATCGTATCCAACGCCCGGATGAAATCATTCCCCAACACCGACTCGGAGCGCGGACGAATTACAAAAGTGGCGTGCGATTCGTAGACCGGAACTTGCCTGGATGTCCAAACGTACGTTGCGGAGAAGACGACACCGAACGCCAGCGCCACCAGCCACCATCGTTTTAGAAGCAATTGAATATAATCTTGAATGAACATTGGAAATCCTTTACTCACTATATTTGATCAGCCGGCGCCCCTGCCGGAAAAGACGATTGCAATCGTTCGCCATACGATCCATAGATCCATCGGCGGGCCGTACAGCCGTACATAGCGTATGTCAAATCGAACGATCTCATCGAATGAAAGACTGCTGCGCCCCATCACCTGTGCCAGTCCGGTGATGCCGGGCAGGGTATGCAACCGCTCATAATGCCAGTAAGCATAAGCCTCCACTTCCCAGGGGACGTTTGGGCGCGGACCAATCAGGCTCATTTCCCCTTTCAATACATTAAGGATCTGCGGCAGTTCGTCCAGACTGGATTTCCGCAGGAACTTTCCCAACCGTGTAACATCATGTTTTTTGATGGGTTTATGGATTTCCCCGCCATCCGCCTTGATCTGCCCAGACACATATTTTTTCATATAGTTTTGTTCATCTTTGCTGGATTGGGTATGAGTCATCGTGCGGAACTTATACATTCGAAAGCGCCTGCCCCAGCGGCCAATCCGTTCCTGGGCAAAGAAAGGAGAGCCTGATGAGTCGACCATGACACAAATGGCAAGGATAACCATCAACACCATGGCAAAGGGCAGCAACGGAATGCATACAGCCAGGTCAATCACCCGCTTATAGATCCGCTTGTGAAGAAAGTCATCCCGACTAGTTGGATATATCCAGTTTCTTGATACTGCTGGTTGAAGGTAATTGATAATTGTCATGACTACGCACCTTTATCGTCTCGGATACAGTTGCTGATTCAACCAACGCCATTGCAATTTGCAGGGCTTCGAGCGCATCCGAACCATTGACAATGCCGGCGTCCCTGCCTTGCACACAGGAAATAAAAGCCTCCAGTTCACTTCTGAGCGGTTCCTTCTTCTTGATGGCATACTTGATGATGGAACCTTCACTCACGCCTCGAATCAAACTTAGCGGTTTCCAGTCGCTGTTGGCAGATTCAGCATTCTCATAGAAAAACAAATCCTGGGTGATGTAATTAACACAAAACATGCCCCGCTCACCGGTGATATACAACTCGCGGATCTTCGTCGGGGTGAGCCAGTTGATTTCGAGCAGACCAATCACACCGTTCATGAAATGAAGCGTGCCAACAAACATATCTTCACAAGCCGAATGGAGTGTCGATTTGGCTTCCGCGTACACCCGATCCACATAGCTTCCGGTCAAGTAATGCATGATGTCAAGGTCATGGATCGCAAGGTCTTTGATCACGCCCACATCCTGAATGCGGGAAGGGAACGGTCCGACGCGGCGGGCATGCACCTGAAATACACGCCCCAATTCGCCATTTTCCAGCCGCCGTTTCAAGTCCATGACGGCGGGGTTGAAACGCTCGATATGCCCCACGGTGAACACACAATTATTCTGTTTCGCAAGAGCAATGAGTTCACGCGCCTGTTCCGGCGTGGCAGCGATCGGTTTTTCCACCAATACATTGCAACGCATCTCCAGTAAATCCCTGACGACATCGTAATGAAACTCAGTCGGCACAGCCACCGAGATGGCATCCGGCCGTTCCTTTTCAACCATCTCGTGAAAATCGGCATGGTAGGGGACGTGATAAAGATTGCTCAACAGTTCAGCAGTGGATTGGTCCTGGTCCACAATCGCAACCAGTTCCACATCGGGCATCTCACTATAGACACGAACATGATTCCGCCCCATCAACCCAACACCAATAACAGCCACACGCGTCATAGCTTATTTACCTCCTTCACAATGGTTGCAAGGTCCTCTTCCGATAAAAGGGGATGGACGGGAAGCGACATGACTTCCATCGCCATCTTCTCCGCCACAGGCATGTGGACATCCCCGATCAAGCCCAGGATGGATTGCTGTTTGTGAACCGGCACAGGATAGTAAATGCCGACATCGATTCCAGCCTCATTCAACTGCCTGACAGCATCATCCCTTTTGCGACCGCCATTGACCTGGACGGTGTACTGATGCCAGACGTGCCCGCGTCCTTCCCGTACCGTCGGCCTGGTGACTGCTTCGATGCGCTGGTTCAAGTACCGGGCATTCTCGCTCCGCCTGGTTGTCATGGTTTCCAGACGTCCCAGTTGTGCCAACCCAATGGCAGCCTGTATATCCATCATGCGGAAGTTGTAGCCGATGCGCTCGTGGTAATAACGCTGCTTCATGCCATGGCTGCGGATCATGCGGCACTTTTCAGCGGTCTCATCATCATTCGTCGTGATCATGCCGCCCTCGCCGGTCATAAGATTTTTCGTGGCGTAAAAACTAAACGTCCCCGTTCCAAAACTGCCCGCCATCCTTCCTTTGTATGAAGCGCTCACCGATTGACAGGCATCCTCGATAAGACGCAGTCCATGTCCAGCTGCAATGGACTGTAAGCGGTCCATCTCGCACATCTGCCCATACAAATGCACGGGCAGGATCGCCTTTGTCCGTTTGGTGATGGCTTTCTCGATCAGGTCGGCATTGATGTTGAATGTCTCGTCCTCGATATCAACAAAGACCGGGGTCGCGCCGGCAAAAAGAATGGCATTGACGGTTGCCATAAACGTAAATGGAGTCGTGATGACCTCGTCACCCGGACCAACATCATTGGCAAGCAGGGCGACTTGCAGCGCACAGGTTCCATTTGAAACAGCAATGGCATGTTTAACATCACACAACGCCGCAAACTGTTCTTCGAAGAGCGCCGTTTTCGGTCCCTGAGCCAGGAAGCCCGAATCCAACACCTCCATTACGGCTTGCTTTTCAACATCGGTAACATCGGGTTTGGAAATTTGGATACGGTTCATTTTGCCATCTCGTATTCTTGACCAAACTCAAACTGCTCGCCGCAAATGGGGCAGCGGAACTTCCCATTGCCGTCCCCGGTCAGAGAGTTGGCGCACTTGCAGACATATCCCACCAGGCGGGATGGATTCCCAACTACAAGTCCGTGTGCGGGGACGCTGCGGGTAACCACCGCGCCCGCACCTACCAGTGCGAACGAACCGATCACCACTCCCGGCAGGATTACTGCTCCTGCCCCGATCGAAGCGCCAAAACCAACACGCGTCGGGCCTACTTCCCAATCATCGTTGCCCTTGAGCGTCCCATCGGGATTGATGGCGCGCGGCTTCCTGTCGTTGGTGAAAATTGCCCCGGGTCCAATAAAAACACCGGATTCCAATGTGGTGCCATGATAGATCAACGCGCCATTTTGGATCTTCACATTGTCGCCAATCTCGACGCTGAAATCAATGTAAACATCCTTGCCGACAATGCAATTTTCGCCAATGCGTACATTTTCGCGCACCTGGGCTTGATTCCAGATTCGCGTCCCAGGACCGATGTTGGCCTCTGTTGAAACGCTGGCTGTTGGATGTATGATGACTGTTGGAGGATGCATAAATAACACCGCCTTTTTTGAATGTGAAATAACATATATGGAATACGGATTTTGACACCTAGACCCTATCCGTAAATTCCCGGTGCGCGGACTCTAGTCCGCGATGCAAAGGCAGACTAAAGTCTGCACTCCGATTTTTCGGATAGGCTCTTACAAAGCCACGGTTGTTTTGGAACACGCTCCGCCCTTTTGACATTAATTTGTCTATCGTTTCGAACTTTGTGTTGTACGGTTCCCCCATCCTCAGTCGGAATAGATCGCGTGTAGCAGGTCGTCTGACCTTGTGACAGGAACTTTCCTGCATTTGAACAGGTTGATCGAGTTTTGTTCCGCGTGTACTACCAGTATCTTTAGACCCATATAGGTTCGAAGCAGTTCGTAAAAGTCCAACTTTTCACCCGTCGAGTACACATCATCGGTGATAATGACATCCGGTTGAAAATCTGCGATCTTTCTGGTTAGCTCGGTCCTGTCCTCGGTTAAATTTAGCAAAGTCAAGTCTTTCTCTTTCGATAAAAGATCGATGATTGCTGAAACAAACAAATACTCGTTGCAAAAGAGAAGTACTCGCATGCTAAATATCCTGAATGAATGTTTTTTCATCCTAGATGGATCTTATATTAGTTACTTTTCCCTCATAGACAATCCTAAAAATTAATCCTTTAGGTATTATTTAAAGGTACTTGTTTAGCGTTGAACGTTGAGTGAGGAAGGTGCTTCGAGTTGAAGCGGAATAGCAGAAACGAGAGGTGGAGGGTTTCCGCCAAAACGTTGCAACTCGACGAGATAATCGAGGATCGGAATGGAATGTTGACGACA
>JAUXWL010000266.1 GCA_030680155.1 Anaerolineales bacterium | reverse complement strand
GAGTCCACGACGATTGGCAAGTTGGCAGTGGCGTATGAGTTGATGGAGCCGTTGAAAGAGTTCGGCAAGTCTCATGCGGTTTGGGGCACATGCGCGGGCGCGATCTTTCTTTCAAAAAACATCGGGCGTGACCAGCCTTTGCTGGAGTTGATGGATATTAAAGTCCAGCGCAACGCCTTTGGGCGGCAGGTGGACTCGTTCGAGACCGATCTCGAAATCGACGAGTTGTTCAAAGCCACGGGCACGGAGCATCCCTATCATGCCGTGTTCATCCGCGCGCCGATCATCGAGTCGGTGGGCGGGGATACGAAGATACTCTCCGCCTTGGAGGATGGACGCATTGTTGCGGCACAGCAAGGTCATTTGCTGGCAACATCCTTCCACCCCGAATTGACAAGTGATACACGCTTCCACGAGTATTTTATTTCGCTGGCAAGTTAATCAGTAGACCCTAACATTACAGCGCAAAGTCAGGCTCAAAGTCGCCGTACCCATATCTGGGCATACATACCCGGCGCAGGTTTCCCTCGCAAAACGCCGCCGGGGAAAGCACCCAGAATGGGCGCGGCGGCTTGAGCGACTGCCGCTGACAACCTTTGCGTGCATACAGTTAAAATGTCCCCTTCGGAGGACGAGAAATCTGTGTTCATCTGTGGGGGCTCGGGCGCGCCTATACACTAATTATCTTTAAATTTCCTTCGGCGGTCATCTCCACCCGCAAGACCTGCAAAGGTTTCACGGCGGGACCATGCGTTACATGCCCGTCCGCATCGAAACTGGAGTTGTGGCATGGGCAGGCAAAACCAGTTTCATCGGGCGCGAGGGTGCAGCCGAGATGGGTGCAGATCAGGCTCAGGGCGGTGAATCCGCTATCGGCGTGGATAAGAAGCGCGGGAATTTCAGGGATGGAGGTGCGCGAGCCGGGCGGATACTTGTCCACGGAGCCGAGGTCATATTCCGTTTTGCGGGTGGGTTCAGATTCGTAGGAAAGAAAACGAAGCAAGCCGCCAAACGTGAGGATGCCGCTGAGATAGAGAATTCCATTGCGGGTAAGTTTAAGAAAATCACGGCGGGAGAGGTCGGTCATGGGTTCCTTTATTTTTCGTACCGCAAGATTTATGTTGCGTGAGTTAATGGAGAAAATAACCACTCGCAAGATAAATCTTGCGGTACGGTTTACTTTTCCACTGCATGGCATTCGTGGCAGTAATGCGATTCCTGCTCGTCTGGCTTTTGTTCGCAGGCGGTTCCCATCACGGGGTTAAAAGTGAAATATTGTTCGGTGGCTTTGCCGATCATTTCATAGGTGATGTCCCTCACCTCCAACCCCTCTCCCAAAGGAGAGGGGAGAAGGCGGATATTCCATAGCGGCTCGCCTTTTTCGGTGACAAGGATCGTATCGCCCAGTTTCAGATCAACGACAGGGTTGAGAAAGGCGAGCGTGAAAGCGATGTCTTCTGGATTGGTCAACGTTTTGGTAAGCGGCAGTTCTTCGAGCGTGCCGTGACAGGTTTTGCATTGCACATATTCAACAGAAGCCTGGTCGTTGTGAATGTCACCATCGCCCATCACTTCGGAGCGGGTATGGCAATCCACGCAGTCGAGGGTGTATTCACACTTGGTAAATTGGGCAATGGGTTGGTAATAGTCTTGTAGTCGCGTGGTCGCATGGTCGGTGCGCTCAATAAATGTCATTGTCCGCAGATCGTAGTTTCCGCGATTGTGGCAAGTATTGCATTGGGTGTAGGGAATGGCGGTGGTGAGCGTGTGGCGCTTGCTCTCACCCCAACCCTCTCCCGAGGGGAGAGGGAGCGCAGGGGAATGACACGCCGCGCAACCCGTTTCGCGCGCATACGCTTCACCTTCACGCGGTTCAGAGTGCAGGTGACAGGTGAGACATTCTTCGCCAAATTTTCGAATGGACGGATGGCTTTCCCTGGTTGGGTCAAAAGCAAAAAGTGACGTGATGCCCGTCCTCGTGTTTTCATCGGTCACGTCGGCAATTCCAAAGCGAGCGGTCATATCAGATTGAGCGCCAAACGTAAAACGGATATTTGAAATCGCGCCCGCATAAGTGGATTGGACACTGGTCATCACACGCTGGATATGATGACGATCATCCGCTTCGCTGCCGCTGTGACAGTTGCTCCCGCCACAGGAAGTTTCCACTACGCTGAGAGCGGATGGATTCGCTCCGCCGCGCATGGCGCTGTGAGCCAGGTCTGCATCGAGGGCAAGGCGTTCGCCGCCGTGGCAGGAAACACAGCCAAAGACCTCAACGGGATGTGAGGCGCTGATCTGCGGCAAGTCTGCGTGGCAGGTGAGGCAGTATTCGGTTTCGCCAGAGAGGGTTGGGGTCAGGGGGATGGGGTTGGGTTGGCGGGAGTCGTTCCACCAAAGGAGGGAAACTACAATTAGTAAAATCCCTGACACGATAAAAAGTCGAAGGTCAAAAGTCGAAGGTCTAGTTTGCATTGGCTAAGAGTGTCAGTATGGTAACGGTAAGGGAAATGAGGATGAGCGCCCACTGCGCGAGGCGGTTGGATTTTGGGAACCATGTGCCGATGTCTGCGTCGGCGGGTTGGGGGAAAATGTAGGGAATGAGGGCAACGAGAGTGAGAATGCCGAGCGGGGCAACAATGCCCCATAGGAATGGGTCGCCCCATTTGAGCATTTGTTGAATCCACAGGAAGAACCAGGGGGCTTTGGCTTCGCCAGTGATGGTGGAGCCTTGCGTCATTGCGGCGGCAATGGGAGCAGGGATAAAAATGGATAAGAGAATCACTGCAATGCCAACGATAAACATCGCCAGCGCTTCGCGACGGACGAGTTCACTGCGGGAGATGCGCTCGTTATCAGCGCGGACTTGCGGCGGCGGGACGGCAATCCCACCATCGCGGCGGACGCGGAAGGCGTGCCAAATGCCGAGGACAATGACGGGCAGAGTCAAGCCGAAGATGTGCCAGGTGTACATGCGCAGTAAACCCGTGGAGCAGGCTTCTCCCCCACCAATAGTAATGCGGTGAAGGAAGTCTCCGATGAGCGGGGTGGTTTTGAGTAGGTTCGTGCCAGTGAGCAGGGGGTAGCAGATATCCACGTCCCAGCGCAGGATGTAGCCCGTGAAATCGAGCAGGATGGAGATGACAAAGAGAGCAAGCCCAAGCAAATAGTTGAAGCGGCGCGGGTGACTATATGCAGCGGTGAACACGACGCGCAAAAGATGAATGGCAGAAACGATCAATAAAATCTGTGCCGACCAGTAATGCAAGTTGCGGATAAATCCACCAAAGGGAACGTGATAGGTGATGGTCTGTACCGAGAGCGCGGCTTCTGCTGGGGTTGGAACGTAGTAGAACATTTCCAGAATACCGGTCACTCCGAGGATGAGCATCAGGAAGAGGGCTGTCCCGCCTGCGCCAAGGGTATATCGCCAGCGCGATTGCGCGGCTGGGATGGTGGGGGGGTGCAGGTGGTGAAAGAAGGAAGGGCGCATGGGGGAAAGGATGAAGGATAAATGAGGAAGGATGAATGGGTTAATTGGTAAATAGAGATTGGAGATTGTAATCCCGAAGGGATGGAAGGATTATTAGACTGGATATGGTTAGTGTGTACGCAAAGGTTGTCAGCGGCAGTCGCTCAAGCCGCCGCGCCCATTCTGGGTGCTTTCCCCGGCGGCGTTTTGCGAGGGAAACCCTGCGCCGGGGATGTATAGTTCTCCAGAAAAGTTTTTTCCATCAAGCAAAATTCTGAAAAGGCGAAGGAGTTTCGTAAAATTCAAATACAGTGTTCAGACGTTGGATTTCTTTGTGCATCACGCCAGTCAATGCAGCGGGTTTCTGTTGAATT
>JAUXWL010000255.1 GCA_030680155.1 Anaerolineales bacterium | reverse complement strand
GACCTTTCCTCGACGGAATCGGCAAGAGTACCATCTGGCGCAGGGGCAATCCTAAAAAAGCCTTGCGGCGTTGCGTCTTTGCGTTAAGGTTTGGCATCTTTGCCTTCTACACAATTTTAGATTTGGAATTGCTGGAAAAATTGCCACTTGCTTAAAATCTAAATTTTGGTAGAATATTGCCAGCAACGTTCAGGGTGCCCCCCTCACCCTGGACGTTGCTATTTTTATACCCAGCGCGGTATCGTCTCAATAATTCGGGGCAGGTTTTTGCCTTTTTAACGCAAAGGCGCAGAGACGCAAAGAAAAATGTTTTTTGACAAAAAAACTGATCTACCAAAGCAGGCAAAAGCGAACTTTTTTCTTAAAAATCTTGGCGACTTCGCGTCCTTGCGTTACGGCTTTGGCTTTTCCCCAAGGTTTTGAGAAGATACCCAGGGCGGTCACAAATTGCGCTTTTTCAGAAGGGGATAAGCGCAATTTGTACCCTACCGGCATGATATGACCGTGGGTATTATATCGGGGAAATTAACCGAACAGCGCGATCACCATTACCCCTGCAAACACAATCACCGAACCGACCACCCGCACCCCACCCATCTGCTCCTTCAGAAAACGCCAGCCGAGGAACGCTCCGATCACCGCGCTCACTTCCCGAATCGCCCCTGAATAACTGAGCGGCGCAAAGGAGTATGCGAACAGGGCGAGCATGTACGCCACCAATCCCAGCAAGCCGCCGAGCAGGAGATAGGCGCGGTTTTTCCTCCATCCGCGAGAGAAAGCCTGCCACCCATAATGATGAGCCAGATATGGCGTCGTCACCATCGGGATCATCGCGAACATGGCAAGCCCGTATGGCAGGGCAGGTCCATTTTTGACGGCGGTGCCGTCCACAAAGGTGTAGATGGAAATGATAAGCGCAACAGACAGCGCGATAAGGATGCCCTTCAGGTGCGGCTTTTCGCCCCGATTTTGCAACAGGGTTGTTGCTCCCGTTATGATGATCCCGCCTGTAATCATGGCCAGCCCAATGTAGCCGGCCGCGGTCAATTCTTCACGCAAAAACAGCCCGGACCACAAAACCAACAAAGCAGGCGCCGCGCCGCGCGCAATGGGATAGATGAGCGAGAAGTCATGGTCTGTGTAGGCCATGCACAACAGGATAAAGTAAAGCGCTTCAAGCAGCATGCTGATGACAGCGAACAGCCACATACTTTGCGGCGGCAAGCCTGAAAAGAAGAGCAGCGCCAGGGCCAGCAGTCCGCTCAAAATCACCTGCCAGCCCATGGCAATATATTTTTCCTCCGCGCTTTTGAGCAGGAAATTCCACAACGCATGCATGGAAGCAGATAGAAAAAGAAGCGCCAGGGCAAGAGTAGGCATGGATTTATCTCAAAAAATCGATCAGTCGTTGATTCACTTCATCGGACTCATCAAGTTGCACCCAATGAGTGGCTTTCTCAAAAGTAACAGCTTCACCATCGTCACATAGGGACAGCGAAGGCTCCACCATTTCATGGCTGAGCGCCACATCCTGTTTACCCCACAACATCAAAGTCGGCGTTTTCACCCGCCGCGCAGGGATCCTATTGCGATTGAAAAAATATTTCAAACTGCCGCGTGTGATCGCGCGATACCAGTTCAACATCCCCGTCAGCGCGCCGGGTTGCGACCATGCTTTTTTGTATTCTGCCATGTCACCTGACGTGAAGGTGCTTTTGCGCCCTGAGCCAACCAGCATCCGCGCCATGTTACGAAAGTTATTTTTTCGAAGCGTCCATTCCGCAAAATATGGGATCTGGAAGAAGAACACATACCAGGATTTTTTCCGCTGAACGGGATTCTCCAAAATAAAACGCGTAATCACATCGGGGTGCGGGACATTCAGAACGGCAAGTTTTTCCAACCGTTCAGGGTGGTTCAACGCCGTCGTCCATGCGGCTATCGCGCCCCAGTCATGCCCCACCAGTCTGGCTTTCTCGATCCCAAAATAGTCGAACAGACCGATAGTATCCTTCACCAACTCAGTGAGGTCATACGCAGACACGCCGCGCGGCTTATCGGATAGGTTGTACCCGCGCTGGTCAGGGACGATGACACGGAATCCCGCCGCCGCCAATGCCGGGATCTGCTTCCGCCAGCCGTAATAGAATTCAGGAAACCCATGCAATAAAATGACCGACGGCCCATGCTCGGGTCCGTCGGTC
Organism: Anaerolineales bacterium; assembly: GCA_030680155.1. Classification (GTDB taxonomy): domain Bacteria; phylum Chloroflexota; class Anaerolineae; order Anaerolineales; family Villigracilaceae; genus Villigracilis. The sequence continues at coordinate 5,537 of JAUXWL010000255.1, read as the reverse complement.
ATGACGTGTAATTTTATGTTGTTGGTTGGGACGAAATGACTCTGCATTTCGCTAGTATAACGGAATTCTCGCCCCGCTGACCTTGCCTGCCTGCTCGGAAAACAGGTACTCCATGGCAGAGACGATTACAGCAGGGGTCGTGCCGGCGCCTTTGTTTTCCACGTCAATCGCACGGACATGGATGATGTTCGCCGTCACTTTCGATTCTTTCAACTCGGCAGCGAGTGAAAGTACCATGTTTTCCTGCGCGGCTTTGGCGGCAGTGTAGACAGCGGATTTACCCGGCGGATTGGGCACAGTAGACGCGGAGATGATGATGACACGTCCCCAATTATTTGCGGACAGCGGTTTGGAAAACGATTTGAACAGATTGAACGTGGTGCGCACATGCTGATTGAGCATGAATTCCAGGTCATCGTGCGGGGTATCCACAAATGTTTGGCCGCCGACCCAGCCGCCGACAAGATGGAACAAAGCGTGGACACTGCCAAATTTGGAAAGAACAGCTTCGGCGGAGTCTTGAAGCGCTTTTGCATCGAGCAGGTCAACAGTTTGGGCGTGGAGTCGCTCGGAGGGCAGGTTCAGGTCACGGACGATTAAATCCAGTTTTTCCTGGTCTTTATCGAGCAAGGCAAGGTTGTGCCCCTGCGCGGCGAAGGTTTTGGCGACGAGATTTCCGAGCACACCCGTTGCGCCTGTGATGACGATGGTTCTGCCTCCCTCTCCCGCTGGGACGTGTGCCCGATAGGGTAGAGGGTTGGGGTGAGGGTGGTTATTCATACAGCGCCTTGATCTGGTCTTCCGTCATGCCTGCGACAATGGTGGGTTCGCGCTGTTCGAGCAGGTGTTCCTTGCCGCGGAAATCAATGAGATGCCCGGATTTGGCAGCCTTGGTTTGAAGATAGAACAGGTTGTGCTCGTTGCTCGGCAGGATGTGCGGCAGGCGCTCGTTGATCTTGACGCCATGCTGTTCGAGCTGTGAAATCTTTTTGGGATTGTTGGTCATCAACCGGATGGATTGGATCTTGAGCGAGTGCAGCATGTGCGCGGCGACAGCGTAATCGCGTTCGTCGTCGCGGAAGCCAAGCGCGAGATTCGCTTCCACGGTATCAAGACCCTGATCCTGCAAACTGTAGGCGCGGATCTTATTCGTCAGCCCAATGCCGCGTCCCTCCTGACGGAGATAAAGCACAATGCCCTTGTCCATTTCGCCGATCTTCTTCAATGCGGCTTCGAGCTGGTCGCGGCAGTCACAGCGCAGCGAACCGATGACATCGCCGGTCAGGCATTCGGAGTGCAGGCGCACGGGGACATTTTCCGCGCCGATAACATCCCCTTTGATGATGGCAACATGTTCCTTGCCGTCGCGGTTGTTCGAAAAAGCGACGATGTGAAACTCGCCAAACCGAGAAGGCAACTCTGCCACGGCTTCGATGTGGACGCAAATTTTGTCCTCGCCATAGCCTTCACATTCGTGACAGCAATCTTCCTCCAATAAAAGTTCCACTTGTTCGTGAGTCATTCCAGACATAATTCTCTCCATGGTCACAAAACGTGACCTATCTAATTTTATACTTCAAAACAACCCCGCCATCTTCCCATTTTTCGACATCCATTAATTTCAATTCGATAGCCATATCGCGTGGTACGCCGAGTCCGTCGGCCAGGGTGGGGGCGTTGATTCCGCCAAAGACCAGCGGTGCAATGTACACCATTAGTTCATCAACAAGACCCAGGCGCATGAGTTCGAAGTTTATCGTCCCGCCGCCTTCCACCACCAGCCGCTCCACACCGACCTGCTTCAACGTCGCCATCATTTTTACGAGATCAACCCGCGCTGCATCCTCTGTGAAAATCTCCACGCCATGTGTACGTAAACGTTCGACCTGCGTCTTAGATGTTCGAGAGGTGGTAAATATTACGACCCGCGCATTCCCAACCTTAACAAAATCTGAGTCTATGGGGATGTCTGCGACTGTAACGACTCCCACCTTAATCGGATTCGGTGAACGCCCCTGCTGGATTCTCCCCTCACGCAGCGCTTCGCTCCTGACCGTGAGCTTGGGCAATTCTTCCAGCAGCGTTTTCCCCCCGACGAGGATAGCGTCCGCGCCGGCACGGAGTTGGTCCACGCGCTCCTTGTCTTGTTTGGACGAGATCGCCGCGCCTTTGCGCTCTGCGGTATCTATTTTTCCGTCCGCCGTCATGGCGACATTGATGAAGGTGTAGGGTCTGTTCATGGCATCTCTTGTAGAGCGACATTTATGTTGCTTTTTGCAGAAAGCGCAAGATAAATCTTGCGGTACGGGAATTAATACGATCCCATAAAATATTTTTTCTGCAACGGGTCATAATTCACATTGACGATCTCCCGCGCCAGGGCGAAGAAATCGGCGGCGGTGGCATGTCCGTAGGAATAACGAAGGGCATATTCCTTGATGAATTTCGAAAAATTTCCATATCCCATCTGCTCGCGCATCTCATCGAGGAAGCGCGCGCCTTGAAAGTAGACGGCATCGGTATAACTGCGGAACGAACCGTATTGATAGATCGAACCATCCACATAGCCTTTTGGCTTGAAATAATCCACGCGGAACTGCCACCACCAACTGACATTGGCAGGATAATTATTCTCGTAGAAAATGCGCTCACTGTAGGTGGAGAGCGCTTCATCCAGCCAGGGTTCGAGGGCATGGTCATTGCCGACGAGGCTGAACCACCATTGATGCGCGATCTCATGCACGCCAATGGTCGCAAGATTACTGCGTGCTGTGCCGTTGTATTGCTTGTAAAAATCCGATGACAGAAACACAAGACCGTCATATTCCATGCCGTCGTTCATATCCGTTTGGACGATGGCGAGGGTCTGGTGCGGGTAGGGCGCAAACTGTGCGGAAAATGTATTGATTGCTTGTGAGGCATAGGTGAGCATGTCTGCGCCGCCGGTTTGGTAGCCGTTGAAATAATACGAGCGGATGGCGATATTCCCGGAAGTAGTTTCTGAAACGATGAACTCGCTGCTGGCGGAGATCGCCAGCGTACGCGCGCCGTACATGCGGTAACGAGTCCATTCGCCGTTTTGTTCAGGCGTAGCGCCGATGGCGAGTGTGACATCCGCATTCGTTTTGATGTTCAATTCGATGTCGGACGAATCATAGACAAGATGCTCTCCCCACGGTGATGGGTCGTGCAGAATCCATCCGCCGCGATGCGGGACAATGAACGGATACCAATCCACAAGATTGATCTGGTTGAAGTCGTAGCCGAAGACATCGCTGGAGGATTTCTGCGGGATGTTGAGCTTGAAGTTCAACGTCAGTGTGGTGGCAGAACCTGCGCCGAGCGGCTGGGGGAGATTGACGGTCAGGCGTTGTCCGCTGAAGGCATGGGACGTGATCGGTGTGCCGTCCTGTGCAATCGAGTTAAGTACGAATGCGTTGGTGTAAATATTCGGCTGGACGGATAACACAATGTCTGACAGGGTTATGCCTGTGTTGTTGTAATAGCGGATGGTCTGGTCGGTGGTGATGCTTTTGCCGTTTATGTCCAATGTGGAGTAGAGGATGTAGTTCGTGCGCGATGAGGTGGGGAATGTTGGAGAAACAGAATCAGTTGTCGGCGAGGGTAGAGGCGCGAATGTCGCAGTGATGGGCGGCGTGCTGGTAAATGTCGCTGTGGGGGGCGGGGATGCGGTGAAGGTCGGGATGGGCGTATCCACCTGCCCTGATGGTTGGAAGGGGGTGGGAGTGGATGAGGCGTTGGGGTCCTGCGTAACGAGGATGAAGGGCGCGAAGTGCTGCGGCGTGGAAGTGGGGGGCGGCGAGGCACAGGAGGCAAGGAGCGTGATGAGGAAAACGTAATACGTAATGCGTAAAACGCGTTGTGCGTTTGGAGCTGCTCGGCGGGTCATTGATAAACGTTGCGGAAGTATTGGTTGACGAGGTCGGAGATGTCGGCGTTGGTGTTCAGGCGCAGGGTTTGGAAGAATTCATTGGCGGTGACGATGCGCCCACGCCCGCGGCTGAGATAGTCTTGCAGAAATTTGAAGAAAACTTCATCGCCGATGCGAACGCGCAGTTTTTCGAGGAAGTATGCGCCTTGAAAATAGGTGGCGTTGGTGTAGGGGCGAAACCCCTGTCCTTCATAGATGGGGATGTCTACAAAGCCGTCGGGTTTGTAGAAGTCGATGCGATACGTCCACCACCAACTGACGAGGTCGGGGTGTACGCTTTCGTAATAGATGCGTTCGGAGTAGGTGGCGAGGGATTCGTCCACCCAGGGTTGGAGGGCCTGGTCGCTGGCGACCTGCTCGAACCACCATTGATGCGCGGTTTCATGCACGGCAACGAAGGTCAGGTAGTTGGCGGGTGTGCCGTCGTAGAGGTTATAGAAATCCTTGCTGAGATAGAAGAAGGCGGAGTATTCCATGCCGTCGTTGAAGTCACCCATGACGATGGCGAGGCTCTTGTGCGGATAGGAGCCAAAGCGCTGGCTGAAAATCTGCACGGCTTCGGCAGAGGCTTGCAGAGCGCCCTGTCCGCCGCGTTCGTTGAAGGGGAAGTAGTAACTGGAGAGGGTGACATCGCCAACTTGTGTGGAGGAGACTTGAAAGTCACGGCTGGCGGCGAGTGCAAAGGTCCGCGCGGCGGTGATGGTGTAGCGGGTGGCGTCCTCCAGTTGTTCGGGCACTCCGCTCGCGGCGACAATGGGCGCTGTAGCCGGGTCGGTAAAGCGGACGTCCACTTCGTAATCTGCGGTGTTATAGACAAGATGTTCGCCGTAAAACCAGGGGTCGTGAAGGATCCATTCGCCGTTGATGTACGGCACAACAAACGGATACCAGTTGACAAGATTGATCTGGCGGCTGGTATAGCCGTAAATACGCGGGCGTGAGATGCCGGGGTCTTCCTGCTCGGCAAAGGGCAGGACAAGATTGTATTGGAGTTTGATTTCGATGGTATCGCCAGCCGACAGGATGGAAGTAAGAGGAATATCAAGCCGCTGTCCGTTGAGAGTGGAGGTGGTGACGGCTTCCTCGTTGATGGTGAGGCTGGTGAGGTCGAAACTTCCGCGCCAGAGATTGGGTACCACGGCGATGACAATGGCGTTGAGTTGTTCACCCGTCAGATTGGAGTAGAGGATGGTCTGATCTACACTGACGGTGTGGGCGTTGTAGTCAATGGTGGTATCCAGGATGTATTTTGTCCGTGCGGGGGGCGGGGTGGGAGTCGCCAGTTCCAGCGGGGCGAATGTTTCGAGGGGCTGGGCAACTGTCGGCTCGGGGAGAGGCGGTAACGTCGCTGTGGGGTCTTGTGTCGGAGGTAACGTCACAGCGGGGGCGCAGGATGATAATAAAGAAAGCAGAAGGATGGAAAGAATGGTTTGTGAGATGAATTTGTGTCGCATGGGTGTAATTCTACCCCGTAACAAAAAAATCCTCCTGCTGTTGGGGACAGCAGGAGGACATGCTATTTTTGTGATTATCCTTCCATGCTCTTCTTTAGCGTGGCGAGGGAATCTTGCAGAAGTTTGACCAT
>JAUXWL010000252.1 GCA_030680155.1 Anaerolineales bacterium | reverse complement strand
GGTTTGCCTTTTTCAGTTTGCGTTTTGTTATGGCTCCGTTATTATGACAAACTTTCAAGAATAATGCAACCCAAACTTTCATATCGTGTGCATGCAAAGGTTGTCAGCGGCAGTCGCTCAAGCCGCCGTCCTCGGCGGCGTATTGCGAGGGAAACCCTGCGCCGGGGAAAGTGCCCAGAATGGGTACGGCGCAGGGAGCAAGTCACGAGAAAATGCCCTACCCGAACATCCTGCCCAGCCCCTTTCCCCCGGTTTTCTGGATCATCTTCATCACCTTCTGCGTCTCGCGGAACTGTTTGATCAGGCGGTTTACATCCTGCACTTCCATACCAGAGCCTGAGGCAATGCGGCGGCGGCGGGAGGCGTTCAAAATATCAGGGTCGCGGCGCTCCTTGATCGTCATCGAGTTGATGATCGCTTCGGACTGTTTGAAGGATTTCTCCACCACAGACGGGTCGATCCCGCGCGCGGCTTGTCCCATTTGCCCAGGCAGCATATCCATGATCTGCGCGAGCGGACCCATCTTTTTCATCTGCTTCATTTGGTCAAGCCAGTCTTCCAGCGTGAAACCGCCGGTCATCATTTTTTGGGCTTGCTTTTCCATCGTCTGTGAATCGTAGGCAGCCTCGGCTTTTTCGATCAACCCGATCATGTCACCCATGCCCAAAATTCGTGACGACAATCGCGCAGGGTCATAGGTTTCAAGCGCATCAAGTTTTTCCCCTGTACCAATGAACTTAATCGGCACACCCGTCACCGAGCGGATGGAGATTGCTGCGCCGCCGCGCGAGTCGCCGTCCATTTTTGTGAGGATCAGCCCCGTGAGGTTGATCGTGTCCTTGAACCCCTGCGCAATGTTCAAGGCTTCCTGCCCGATCATGGAATCGATGACGAGCAGGATATCCACAGGGTTGACGTTGGCGGCGATGGCTTTCAACTCGTCCATCAGATCCGCGTCCATCTGGGACCGACCAGCTGTATCCACGATCACCAGGCTGTATCCGCCCTTTTCGGCTTTGTCTACTGCGCGCTTCGCGAGTTGTGGCGGTGTCATGGAAATATCGGCTTCAACGTCCACATCCAAACGCTCGCCAAGCTGCTGCAATTGTTTGACGGCGGCAGGTCGGTATGGGTCGCCTGCCACGAGCAGGATACGCTCACCTTTGGATTTCATCAACCGGGCCAGTTTGCCAGAGGCAGTGGTCTTGCCGGCGCCTTGCAAACCGACCATCATGATGACACGCGGCTTGGGTCCTGTCAGGTTTAATGGAGCAGGCTCACCCAATGCCTGAATAAATTCTTCATTGACGATCTTGATGACCTGCTGACCAGGATTTAGCGCCCTGGAGACTTCCGCGCCAACAGCACGTTCGCGAACACGGGCAATGAAGGATTTGACCACGCTGAAATGCACGTCCGCTTCGAGCAGGGCGACGCGCACTTCACGCATGGCGGCGTCCACATCCGCTTCGGAGAGTTTTCCGCGACGGCGAAGTTGGTCGAAGATTTGGTTGAGTCGTCCAGTGAGGGTTTCAAACATAAGCAAAATTTTCGGGCGGTTATCCGCCCGACTCCATGAGAATCCGTTTTAGGGTAGGGAATTTATTTTAGCGTGTAGCAGGTTGGGGGTCAAGAAAGAGGCGGGGATAAATTTAGCGCTGCCGCAAGCCGCGCCTGAGCAACATCCAATGTCCCAGAAATCCGATGGCAAGGATCAGGTAGGCGGCGAGATAGCTGGAATCGATCACCAGCGAAAGGATATTCCCGTTTTCGACAGACCAGGCGTACATGTGAGTTTTTTCCGCCCAGGCGTAGAGCAAGTCAGAGATGCCGAAAACCATCAAACCAATCCAGGGTCGCATGAGCGCACCGCCACGGAAGATGAAAACCAAGGCAAGTCCCGCTATGCCCACTGCAAGGTCGGCGAAGGGGTAGCAGAAATCTATGTAATCTTCAATCGTGAATGCCCCCCACAGGGTAAGCAGCAATAAGGGGATCAATAGGATTACGATCCATGTACCAATGGCATAGATGCGCACTGTTTCAACATGTGCCGGCTTGATGGCGGAATACTGGTAATAGAGAGCGAAGGTAAAGAACACAAAACCCAGCACCCAACCAAGGTCTGCAAAACCTGGGGAAGGAACCTCCTCAAGCAGAAAGGCATACACCTGCCAGATCACTTCAGCGGCAAACCACAACCAGCAGGCAATCATGATATGCTTCCAAATTTTGCGTGGATGATCGCCAGGAACGTAATGCAGGAATATCGCCGTGGAAACGCCAGCCACAATCAAGGCAGCGAAAGAGGTAATGGAATTCAGTACCAGATTGTCATACGGAGCGCCAAGAGGAGCAAATTGGTAGAAGACAATGTAGCTGATAAATAAAAAGACCGCGCCAAAGTAAAAAATCAACGCCTTTGAAGATGCAGCCGTCTTTTTTAATTCATTGAATTCGTTAATCATAAAAAATTCCTTTTGGCAAAAGACGGTATGACTTGATCATGTCCTTATCGGCTGCGGGTAGTTCCGTTACGATCTCACGCAGCGTGGAGGCCAGCAGGCGGGGTCCGATCACAGCAGAGCAATGTTCGAATATCTCACTCAGGAAGGTCCGGTAGGTGGATGCCGCGATTTCGGCTGAAAAAAACACTTCGCGGTTAACCAGGCTGCGGGAGGAGATGGAAATATCGAGATCGTGATTCGACGCAAAGATCATCATAAGGCGGACGAGGGACTCCATCAACGCATGCCCGGTCAAGACTTCAAAACGGGCAAGCACGGGCGAACAAATATCCGCAAACAATCGGCGCAGACGGTATTCCTGCCAAAGCTCCACAGAGGAGTCGGGGAAATATACGGACGCCTCGCACTTGGAATCTTCCCATTCATCAAAGGCGTAGCTGACTCCGTCCACGTCCAACACGGTTTCGCTTGAAACATAGATTGAATGGGGAGTATCCTTGCGCTCGGGGAAGAAAACAAGCCCGGCTGAGTAGCGCCAGTTCAGTTGAACCAGGGAAGGTTCCATCACCCTTGTTTTAGAATTGAAAAAACCGGAAAGTTTCTCAGGCGTAGACAACTCTTCCGCTTGCGCGCCCTGCAATTGCATTGACAGACCAGATAAAAGCAACCCAAACGAGGAGAGGGGAATCGGCTTGAGGTACGCATCTCCAGCGGACTGTATCTTCTCCCGCCACTGGGCGTGTGTGAACGCTTGAGTGTGGTCCGGGGTGATGAAACTTGAAGCGAGAACATCACCGCGTTTGAAGAACAGGTACAGGTTTTCAGTCGGGGAATACGCCAGCCGTACCAACCCCGTTTGACGGCTCTCGTGGAAGGAATCAATCAATGTCTGTATCTCGAACATCGATGCAATTTCTTCACTGGGGTGAATTGCGCTGAATATCGCGGGCATAGCTACAATCATAGCACGGGCAATTTTAAGAACAATATACAATTTCTTTACAATAAAGCCGAAACTCCTTATACTGGCGCGTGTTCTTGCTTGCATCCCTTTTTCAACTCTTGGAGGAGTTATGGCATCAGAGATGGCAATGGTGAACGACAAAAAAGAGATTTTCGGCTGGGCAATGTACGATTGGGCGAATTCCGCCTTTAGCACCACGGTGGGGACTGTGTTTCTGGGCCCGTATGTGGCTGGTTTGGCAAGAACCGCAGCCGCTGCTGCGGGGACTTCCACAGTGTCGTTCTTTGGAATTCCTGTAGCGCCCGATTCATTCCTGCCGTACTGTATTTCGTTTTCGGTCGGTATGCAGGTTCTGTTCCTGCCCATTTTAGGCGCAATTGCAGACTATTCACACCTGCGAAAGCGCATGATGCAGGTATTCGCAACCATCGGCGCGATTTCCACGATCATGATGTTCATGGTCACAGGGGATTTGTGGTGGCTGGGCGGCTTGCTCTTCATCCTTGCGAACCTGTCGTTTGGCGCGGCAATCGTTTTCTATAATTCCTACCTGCCGGACATCGCCAGTGAAGAGGAAAGAGACCGGGTCTCCTCCTACGGCTGGGCAATGGGGTATATGGGCGGCGGAATTTTGTTGGCGCTCAACCTGGCATTTTTCATATTCAGCGAAGACATCGGCGTCCCCGGCGGACTGGCGGTTCGCATCAACCTCGCCTCGGCAGGCATCTGGTGGCTCGGCTTTTCCTTCCTGACCTGGTCGAGACTGCGTTCCCGCCGCGCGGCGCGCGCGCTCCCCTCAAGTGAAACCTACGCAAGCATTGGCTTCAAGCAGTTACGAAAAACTTTCAGTGAAGTTAAACACTTCCCTGAAACCTTGAAATTCCTGCTGGCATACTTTCTATATAATGATGGAATTCAGACAGTCATCGCCGTCTCTTCGACATTTGCCGCCGCGCCTCTGATTCAGGGCGGGCTGCAACTTGAACAACAAACATTGATCGCCGTTATTTTAATGATCCAATTCGTGGCGTTCTTCGGGGCGTTGTTCTGGGGCAAACTGGCAGGCTGGATCGGCGCGAAGCAATCGGTGATCGTCAGCCTGGTGATCTGGTCGGGGGTTGTAATCTACGCGTATGGCGGATTAAAGGGCGATAGTGTTGTCATGGAATTTTTCATCCTTGGCGGATTTATCGCACTCGTCATGGGCGGCTCACAAGCCATCAGCCGCAGTCTGTTTGCGCAGATGATCCCCAAAGGCAAGGAAGCTGAATTCTTCTCGTTCTATGAGATCAGTGAACGCGGCACGTCATGGATTGGTCCCTTGATCTTCGGTCTCGCGAATCAGATATTTAATGATTTGCGTATTGCCATCCTGTCATTGATCTTCTTCTTCATCATGGGCTTGATCCTGCTTCCATTTGTGAATGTCAATAAAGCCATCGCTGATGCGAAGAAATACGATGCGGAAGCAGTGTAAACGATTAAGGAATAACAAGTAAAAACAGCGCGGACTTAACCGTCCGCGCTGTTTTTGTTCATCACTTTATTGCAGGTGTGCGGCGAACAACTCCCTGAATTGATCTGCTGAAACACGCCCGAGCAATTTTTGGAGAACGTTTCCATTTGCATCCAAAAGATAAAATTCAGGCTGGTAGTAGAAGCCCAACTCACTTTTGAAGATTTCGGTGCGGGGGTCGTCTGCGTCGAGATAGGAGAATTTGACCCTGCCCCAATATTCCACTTCGAGTCCATGAACCATGGACGCCATCGAGCGGCAGGTACTTCAGGTGAAGCGGAAAAATTCCACCAGTTGCAACCCACCTGATGCCAGTGAGACGGTGGCTGGGTCGGTGGCGTGCAGGTCAGGTCCACGGGAGGTGGGGACGGCTTGAACTTCTGCGATTTGAGTCGGGGCTTCGGGTGCATTAATAGATGGGGCGGCGGTGGCGGGGATGGAGACCACGGTTGGCGCGAGGACGAGAGGGGCGGTCTCTGCCGGGGCACAGGAAACTGCCACTAAAACGGCGACCAACCCCACAGTCCAAAATAAGAGGCGGGATTTCATCATAATTCTCCTTTTTATAAAAGATACCCTTTTTAGGCGTTCTCTTACATCCGACTCATCCAATTCTTAATTGAAGGGGGCAATCGCGCTTAACTTTGACGGAGGTAACATCCTACGCTATACTCAGTATAGAACGCGAAAACCTCGCGTAGTTTGCGCTCTCTAGCGCAAATCTGGCGGTAGAGACCGCCAATTACGCGCTTTCGTGAAGTACTGATACTTGATTTGTAGATCATCTCAAAAGTTCAAATGGAGAATTCCTATGGCAGATTTTAAGCTTACATACGCTACCATGTTCAACCCACCCGATGAATTGCACACAGGCTTTGACAAAGCAGTGGATGCTCTCAAACAAAACATGGGCAAGGAATATGGCATGTACATCAACGGCAAGGAAGTGTTTGCCGATGAAAAACTGGAAGACCACTCCCCTGTCAACACGGATTGGGCGCTGGCAAAGATGCAGAAAGGCAATGCCTCTCACGCTCACCAGGCGATGGCGGCGGCGCGTGCGGCATTCCCGATGTGGAGCCGTACTCCGTGGCAGAAGCGCGTGGAATTACTCCGCAAGGCGGCTTCGCTGATCGAGCAGCGCATTTTTGAACTGGGCGCGGCCATGGCGCTTGAAGTCGGCAAGAACCGCATGGAGTCGCTGGGCGATGTGCAGGAAACCGCCGACCTTATTTATTACTCCTGCCATCAAATGGAAAAGAACGAAGGTTATATCGTCGAGATGGGCAAAGACCCGCTCGTCGGTTATGAAGCGCGGAACGTGTCTGTGCTGCGACCATATGGCGTGTGGCTGATCGTTTCTCCCTTCAACTTCCCCCACGCGCTCACAGGCGGACCGATGGGCGCCGCGCTCGTGGCTGGCAACACCGTTGTGGTCAAACCCGCGACTGACACCGCATGGATCGTCCGCCTGCTGATCGACTGCTTCCGCGATGCGGGCTTGCCTGATGGCGTGGTGAACTTCGTCACAGGACCTGGCTCCACGCTCGGCCAGGCGTTGGTGGACAGCCCCGAAGTGGACGGCGTGACCTTCACGGGCTCCTTCGATGTGGGCATGAAGATGTACCAAAATTTCGGTAAACGCGATTATGTGCGCCCGATCATTTTGGAACTCGGTGGAAAGAATCCTGTCATCGTTTCGAAGAATGCGGATCTGGACCGCGCCGCCATCGGAATCGTCCGCTCGGCATTTGGCTTGCAGGGACAGAAATGCTCCGCCGCTTCACGCGTGCTGGTGGAGGAATCTGTTTACGACGATTTGGTCGGCCGTTTGAAAGAGACTGCCGAAAAATTGGTCCTTGGCGACCCGACTGACAAAGCCACCTACAACGGCCCCGTTGTCAACAAATCATCCTATAACGATTTCAAGAACTTCTGCGAAGAGATCAATCAGGGCGGCGGCAAGTTCCTCGTCGGCGGCAACGTGAAGACGGGCGGCATGTTCGACAAGGGTTATTTCTGCGAAAGCACCTTTGTGGTTGACCTGCCCTTCTCGCATCACCTGTGGAGGCAAGAGATGTTCCTGCCCATCACCACCATTGGCAAAGTGAAGAATCTCGACGAAGCCATGGCAATCGCCAACGATGTGAACTACGGTCTGACCGCAGGCTTCTATGGTTCGCAGGAGGAAGCGGATTGGTTCTTCGACAAGATCGAAGCAGGCGTGACGTATGCCAACCGTCCGCAGGGCGCGACCACAGGCGCGTGGCCCGGCTTCCAGCCGTTTGGCGGATGGAAAGGTTCGGGTTCCAGCGGAAAGAATGCCGGCGGTCACTACTACCTGCCGTTGTATATGCACGAGCAGATCCATACCCTGATCAAATAGCGTGGAAATCAGCCAAGCCCCTTTCTTATTTGAGGAAGGGGCTTTTCCTTGGACAAACCACAAACTGGCCTTTGGTAAAATACTGTCATGGAAAACGAAGAACCTTTAATTGTCCGCGTTGGGACTTTTTTCATGGTGCTTGGCGGTGGAGCATTTCTGCTCTTTGTCATGTCGGATATTGCCGAAAAGGTGGATTTCGACTATCTCTTCATCGCCATGCTGTTCATAGGCATCGGCTGGACACTGCGCCGCAGGAAAGCGCCGCCCCCGCCCGCAGGGAGATTTTCCTGGGTAAAAGGCCGTCTCGGCAAAAATAAAAAAGGAAAAGGCAACACAGTAGCGCCACCAACTGAAGAAGAATAATATGGCAAAACTCATTCCACTCAAAAAAGCGATTTCCGAATTTGTAAACGACGGCGATATTGTGTACGCCGCAGGCTTCACCCACCTGATTCCCTTTGCAGCGGGGCACGAAATTATCCGTCAGGGCAAGAGGGAGCTCACACTCGCGCGCGCCACACCCGACCTGATCTACGACCAGATGGTGGCGGCGGGATGCGCGAAAAAGGTCATCTTTTCATACATGGGAAATCCAGGCGTCGGGTCGCTGCGGATCGTCCGCGGGGCAATCGAGCGCGGCGAATTGGAATGGGAGGAATATTCCCACTTCGGAATGATTACCCGCTTGCAGGCGGGCGCATCCGGTTTGCCGTTCCTGCCCATGAATCAAACCGGCGCAACGAGTCTTGAGCAAGCCAACCCGCTCATCAAGCGCATTCCTGACCCATACGGCGGCAAGGACGTGATCGTTGTGCCGGCATTGAATCCCGATGTGGCCATCGTCCATGTGCAGCGCGCCGACAAAAACGGCAACGCCCATCTATGGGGCATCATCGGCGAGCAAAAGGAAGCCGCCTTTGCCGCAAAAAAAGTCATCCTCACAGCAGAGGAAATCGTGGACGAAGCCGTCATCCGCTCCGACCCGAACCGCACGATGATTCCCGGCATCGTCGTCAGCGCCGTGTGTCATGTTCCGTTCGCGAGTCATCCATCCTATTCGCAGGGATATTATGACCGCGACAACGAGTTCTATCTCGCGTGGGATAAGATCAGCGAGTCGCAGGAAAGTGTGCAAAAGTATCTTGACGAATGGGTGTATGGCGTAAAAGACCGGGATGCTTATTGGAAAAAACTCGGCGAGAAAACGCACAAGCGATTGAAGGTAAAAGCGCGTTACAGCGAGAAGATCAACTACGGCAGTTATTGAGTAAAAAGTAATAGGTAACGAGTAACAAGTGAATACGATTCCACACTTCGATCTTGGCGGCGATGGCACACCGCTTCATTTCCTCCACGCCAACGGCTACCCGCCCGAATGTTACACATCACTTTTTGAACATTTACAAAACCAATATCATGTCTTCGGGATGAAACTCCGTCCGTTGTGGGGCGACGCCAACAGGGAAGATTTGCAAGACTGGCATCCCTACTCGGATGACCTGCTGCGCTTCCTCTCTGACTTTGGAACTGCTCCTGTTATCGGAGTTGGTCATTCCATCGGAGGCATTGTCACCCTGCGGGCAGCCATGCGCGACCCACAGAAGTTCCGCGCCTTGATTCTGCTTGACCCTGTGTTCTTCGTCCCGCCATTTCTGACAATGTGGAATTTCATCCGCGCTGTCGGGCTGGGAGAAAAGACTCACCCGCTGATTTCCGCCGCAAAGAAAAGACGAAGCCAATTCGATAATCTGGATGTCCTCTTCCGCAGTTATCGCACCAAGCCCGTCTTCCGCTACATGAGTGACGAAAGCCTAAAAGGCTATATCGCAGGCATCACCAAACCCAAAGCAGACGGTGGCTATGAGTTAGCCTACACACCCGAATGGGAAACACACATCTACCTGACAGGCCTGCGCGACCACGACCTCTGGCGCGGACTTCCAAAACTCGATGTGCCAACCCTCATCATCCGCGGCGATGAGACAGACACTTTTCTGCCAAATGCCGAAAGGCTCGTAAAAAAGAAGAACCCGAAGATAACGATACACACCTTGAAAAAAGCCACGCACATCCTGCCG
>JAUXWL010000250.1 GCA_030680155.1 Anaerolineales bacterium | reverse complement strand
CTAGTGTGGTTCGCCATAAGTCTTGCAACATAAGATAAGGTGGCGTATAGAGCGGCACGATGAGAACAGCCACCGCCATTGAACTTGGGGAACAACAACGCAAAAAGCTTGTCAGCCTGAGTCGAGGGCAGAAGGTTGCAGCGCGCCTGACACAGCGTGCCCGCATCGTTCTACTTGCTGCCGATGGATTGCAAAACCTCCAGATTGCCGCGCGGCTGGGCATGAGTCGTTTCAAAGTGTCCCGCTGGCGCGAACGCTATGCCACGCTTGGTTTGCCGGGGATTGAAAAGGATGCCCCAAGGCCAGGGCGCAAGCCCAAGGTCTCCGCGGACCAACGTCGCCAGATCGTGCGAATGACACTTGAAGAGAAGCCCGCCAACGCCACCCATTGGAGCCGTGATACAATGGCTGACGCTGCGAGAGTGAGCGCCTCCACCATTGGTCGCATCTGGCGCGAGCACGGCCTCAAACCGCACCGGATCAAAACTTTCAAGCTATCCAACGACAAGCGCTTCGTTGAAAAACTCGAAGACATCGTGGGCTTGTATCTCAATCCTCCTGAGCACGCCATCGTGCTCTCGTGCGATGAGAAAAGCCAGATTCAAGCCCTGGATCGGACGCAACCCGGACTGCCTTTGAAGAAGGGCCGCGGCGCGACCATGACCCATGATTACAAGCGCAATGGCACGACTTCATTGTTCGCCGCGCTCAACATCGCAGACGGCAACGTGATCGGCGACTGCATGAAGAAGCATCGTCATCAAGAGTGGATTGGTTTTCTCAACCTCATCCGTAAGACCGTCCCCGCAGACAAGGAGGTTCACATCATTTGCGACAACTATGCCACGCACAAGCATGCCAGGGTCAAGGCATGGCAGCAGCGCAACCCGCGGTTTCACTTCCATTTCACGCCGACAAGTGCGTCATGGCTCAACATGGTCGAGCGGTTCTTTCGTGATCTGAGCGAGCAGCGGATCAAGCGCGGGGTCTTCCACTCGGTTGCGGAACTCGAAGCGGCCATCGCTGACTATCTAAAACTCCACAATGAAAAGCCAAAGCCCTTCATCTGGACCGCCAAGGCCTCGGACATCCTTGAAAAAGTCACCCGAGGCAGAAAGTCCCTCGATAAGTTGCAGTCTGTTTGACGGGCTACACTA
>JAUXWL010000249.1 GCA_030680155.1 Anaerolineales bacterium | reverse complement strand
AGACGCAACGCCGCAAGGCTTTTTTAGGATTGCCCCTGCGCCAGATGGTACTCTTGCCGATTCCGTCGGGGAAAGGTCAAAATCTTAGCGTCTTGGCGGCTTTGCGTTGAGATTGTTAGATTCAGATTTGGAATTGCTGGCACACTGGGGGAGGCTTTTGAACACAAACCTGCCAACTGGTAAAATACTTTTCTATGACTCAACCCATCCTCGTTATCGGTGGCGGACTGGCAGGCAGTGAAGCCGCCTGGCAGATCGCCCAAAATGGCTTCAATGTAAAACTATACGAAATGCGCCCCGCCAACCAGACCGGCGCGCACATCGGCAGTGACCTCGCGGAGTTGGTCTGCTCAAACTCGCTTGGCTCCAACCTGCCAGACCGCGCTTCAGGCGTGCTCAAAAATGAACTGCGCACATTGAACTCCATGCTGCTGGAAGCCGCCGAAGCCACCGCCCTGCCCGCAGGCGCAGCGCTCGCCGTTGACCGCGATGCCTTCGCGCGCATGGTTACAGAGCGCATCGAAAGCCATCCCAACATCGAGATCATCCACGCAGAGATGAAGGAAATCCCGTCATCACCTGTCATCCTGGCGAGTGGACCACTCACCTCTGAAAGTCTCTCACAATCCATCGCAAAACTTAGCGGAGAGGAACACCTCTTTTTCTTCGACGCCATCTCACCCATCGTCCGTGTGGACAGCATCAACATGGAGATCGCCTTCCGCGCCTCGCGCTATGGCAAAGGGGAACAGGATGAAGGCGATTACATCAACTGTGCATTCTCGAAAGAGCAATATTACGATTTCGTAAATGCGCTCAAAGCCGCTGAGCGAATCGAGTTACGTTCCTTTGAAGAAGCCATCCTTTCGGGCGTAAAAGCAGGGCAATTCTTTGAAGGCTGCCTGCCCGTTGAAATCATCGCCGAGCGCGGCGAGGATTCGCTCGCATTCGGCCCCATGCGCCCCGTCGGTCTGCGTGACCCACAGACTGGCAAACGTCCGTATGCGGTTGTGCAACTGCGGCAGGATAATCTCGCGGGCAGTTTGTATAACATCGTCGGTTTCCAAACAAACTTAAAATTCCCCGAACAACGACGCATCCTGCGCATGATCCCCGGACTTGAAAATACCGAGTTCGAGCGCTATGGTCAGATGCACCGCAACACTTTTGTTGCTTCACCCAAACTGCTGCGTCCTACACTTCAACACAAAATCCGCGACGACCTTTTCTTCGCAGGCCAGATCACAGGCGTGGAGGGTTACATGGGTAACATCGCCACAGGTCTGCTGGCAGGCATCAACATGGCGCGGCTTATGCAAAATAAAACCCCGCTCACACTTCCCAATGAAACCATGCTTGGCGCGCTCTGTCACTACGTCACCCACGCCGACCTCAAAGACTTCCAGCCGATGAAAGCCAACTTCGGCATCCTGCCGCCGCTCGAACTCGAAAACAAAAAGATCGGCAAACGCGAACGCGGGCAGGCTTATGCAGAACGCGCCGCGAAAACCCTCGAAACCTATTTGCATGAAACACTTAACTAAACGCACTGCCGTCCTCTATCTCTCTTTGATTTTCGCTCTGCTGGCATTCACCATCGGATGGTACATCGCCTCCTTTCTTACGGTGGAACCTGATTCTGCTTCGTTTAGCGGATCCCGCGCGTATGCCGACGTGCAGACTCAAGTCGCCATGGGACCGCGAACGCCCGGGTCGGCTGGACATGCCCAAGTCCGCGAATGGATGCGCTCAGAGTTGGAGTCCGCTGGCTGGGTGGTGGAAGTCCACGAGAGCGAGCGGCTGGGACATCTCATCTACAACATCATCGCAAAACGCAGCGACGCACTGCCAGAGATCATCCTCGGCGCGCATTACGACACGCGCTTCTTCGCCGACAACGACCCGGATGAAAGCAAACGCAGCGAACCCGTCCCCGGCGCAAATGACGGCGCATCAGGTGTGGCAGTGCTGCTCGAACTCGCGCGAACACTACCAAATGATACGGTTCCTGTCTGGCTGGTCTTTTTTGATGCTGAAGACAACGGGCGCATCGAAGGCTGGGACTGGATACTCGGCTCGCGTGCCTTCGTTGAGGAAATCCCCATTCAGCCGCGCACCGTCGTCATCGTGGACATGATCGGTGACGCCGACTTGAACATTTATCTCGAACAGAATTCGAACCCAATCATCCGCGCCGAGATCTGGGAAACCGCCGCCCAACTCGGCTATGCTGACATATTCATCAACGAAGAAAAATTCAGCATGTTGGACGATCATACACCCTTCCTCGAAGCAGGTATTCCCGCCATTGATATCATTGACTTCGATTATCCCTACTGGCACACCACGCAGGACACAGTGGACAAGGTTTCACCTGAAAGTTTGAAAGCGGTTGGAGACACGCTCTGGCATTGGATCACAGGCGGCAGACCATAATTTCACTCAACCGGCATCCACAGCCTATGTCCAATATAGCCAAAAGCGCAGACTCAGCGTAAACTTGGAATACGATGGCGATTCAAGCATCCCTGCAAAAAATCCGCGCTCCCTGGGTGGAACGCATCTCCCGCGAACTCGCAAGCGGGGAAGGTGTGCGCGCCGGATTCGCCGACCAGCTCGTGCGGTTCTACGAACTGCTCGAACAGACCATCGTAACCGGGGACACCGCCTGGCTCGACCCGATCCTCTACGATTGGGGACGCTCCCCCACCGAAACGAATTTGGAGGCGGGCGATTACTATGTCTCGTTCATTCTCAGCCGCATGGTGGCGCTTACCATCGAAGTGGCGCGGGAACACCTGAGTAAAAAAGAAGCGCTTGACCTGCTCGCAGCGGTCATCCCCATTCTTGCGCACAGTTTAAGCGTTGTTGTCCGCTACGAAATGGAAACACGTGTGGCGCACATCTCGAACGAGTTGGGCGAAGTGCAGGAGAAACTGCAAATCCTCGACCAGAACAAATCCAAATTCATCTCGGTTGCCGCGCACGAACTGAAAACCCCGCTCACCCTGATCGAAGGCTACACCTCCATGATGACAGACCTGGTGCAGGCATCCGACCTGCCGCAAATGAAAAATTATCTCGTTGGCGTAAACACTGGCATTCACCGCCTGCGTCACATCATCGATGACATGATCGACGTTTCGTTGATCGACAACCACCTGCTGACCCTCAACATCCAGCCGCTGTGGATCAGTCACCTGCTGAACCTCATCCACAACGAATTCAAGAAAATCGTGTCGGAGCGAAAGCTCACCCTCACCATTCAGCCCTTCGAGGGCAGCGACATGATGATCTACGGCGACTCGGCACGCCTGTATCAGGCGCTCCACAATGTGGTCGCCAACGCCGTCAAATATACACCGGACAAAGGCCGCATCACCATTAACGGACGGCTGCTGCCCGGCTTCGTGGAGATCATCGTCACCGACACAGGCATCGGCATCTCGGCCGAAAACCAGACGCTCATCTTCGAGAAGTTCGAACAACTCGGCAAGACAGACCTGCACTCCAGCGGCAAGACCAAGTTCAAAGGCGGCGGACCTGGGCTTGGGTTGCCCATCACCCGCGGCATCATCGAAGCACACGGCGGCACGATCTGGGTAGAGTCAGATGGGCATGACGAAGTAAAATTAAGCGGAGCTACCTTCCACATCCTCCTGCCTACGCGCACAGAGCCAACCGACCGGAACATGACAAAATTCTTCGGTCAATTTGAAGAGACTAAATCAGAATCAGAAACGGAATCCAGTGGCAAAGAAAACCCCTCAACCAACGAACCCGCCGCGTGAACGCGCATTTCTAGTCGGCGTTGAAATTCGCGGAAAAAAACAGATCCTCTCCCTCGAAGACTCGCTCGCCGAGTTGGCCCTGCTCGCAGATACTGCCGGCGTGGAAGTGGTCGGCGAACTCACCCAACGGCTCAACCATCCGCACACAGTAACCTACATCGGTCCCGGAAAAGTGGATGAGTTGAAATTACTCGCCGAGGAAACTCTCGCTGAAGTGGTTATCTTCGATGATGAACTTTCCCCCCGTCACCAACGCGAACTTGAAAAAGCCTTCGGCGGCAAGATCCGTGTGATTGACCGCACCGCATTGATCCTGGATATTTTCGCCCAGCACGCCCACACCAGTGACGGCATGTTACAGGTGGAACTGGCGCAATACGAATACAACCTGCCGCGTCTCACCCGCGCATGGACACATCTCGAACGTCAGGCAGGCGGCGGTGGCGGGCGCTCTGGCTCCTCCGGCGGTGTCGGTTTGCGCGGTCCTGGTGAAACCCAACTGGAAGTGGACCGCCGCTCCATCCGCACACGCATCGCCCGCATCAAACGTGAACTTGAAAAAGTGGAAGCGCATCGCTTAAGATATCGCGCGCAACGCAAACGCTCCCGCATCCCCACCGTAGC
The DNA here is from genome assembly GCA_030680155.1 of Anaerolineales bacterium. Taxonomy (GTDB): domain Bacteria; phylum Chloroflexota; class Anaerolineae; order Anaerolineales; family Villigracilaceae; genus Villigracilis. The sequence goes on along the minus strand of JAUXWL010000249.1, from coordinate 1,380 downwards.
GCTGGTCGGTTACACCAACGCGGGAAAATCAACGCTCATCAACCGGCTCGCCAAAGCGGAGGTGTATGTGGCAGATCAATTGTTCGCCACGCTTGATCCCACCACCCGCCGAGTGCAGCTCCCCGGCGACGAGTTGGCGCTCTTCACAGACACCGTCGGTTTTATTCAAAAACTGCCAACCACCCTGGTAGCCGCATTCCACGCCACATTGGAGGAAATCGCCGAAGCCGATCTCCTGCTGCATGTTGTGGATATTTCCCATCCCAATGCGTTAGGTCAATTTCAGGCAGTGCAACAAACCCTGGAAATTATCGACGCGGCGCATATCCCCATGATCACCGCATTGAATAAATCAGACCAGCTGAAGGATGTCGAACAAGCCCGCGAAACGCTGATGGGATTCCCGCTTTCAGTGGCGATCTCCGCCCTTAAGGGCGATGGCATCAAAGACCTGCTGCACCTTATCCGCGAGGAATTATTCGAATCCTACTCGCCCATCCATGTGCGCCTGCCATACAAGGAAGGTTCGCTCATTTCGCTCTTCCACGAACTCGGACAGGTGGAACGCATCGAACACGAGCGCGGCGGCGTGGTCATGCAAGGACGCGTCCCCGGCAGGCTGCTGGCACAGTTTTCTGCATGGCATGTAAAACCAAATCAAACCGAAACTGCAATCGAAGATGAATACATTGACCCGGAGGAAGCATGATCTCAAAACTTCTCGATTTTCTATCCGACTACCTTGCCCACCGTAAAGGGCTGCTTCCCATCCTCGGCATTCTCCTGATCGTGGTCAACCTGGTCATACAATTCGTCTTCCCAATGAGCATGCTTTCCCTCAGCAATATCTTCCTGCATGTTGGCATGATCGTCGCCATCTTCGGGCTGATGCTCGCCTGGGCCTTGTAATCACCGCCAACAACGATGCCCGCTGCGCTCATTGGAAAAACCCTCCTCAACCGCTATCACATCGAAGAGTTCATCACGCGCACACCGCTGGGTGACCAGCACCGCGCCACCGACGAGCGCAGCCATAAAGCCGTAGCGCTCACGATCCTCCCCAAACACATTGCCGAAAGCGCCGAAGCGATCAAGGAACTGGATGCCAAATCCAGAAAACTACAGGAAATCTCCCACCCCAACCTGACCAAACACCTTGGCGTCTATCAAACTCCCACACATGCCTTCCTGCTGGAAGAATGGGTGGATGGGCCAAGTCTAAAACACATTCTTGAAAAAGCCCCCGTCAGCGCAGATGAAGCGCTGGTCTATGCAAAGGCAATTTGCGGCGCGCTGGATGCGCTCCACAAAAAAAATTTCCTACACCTGCACCTTGCTCCAGAGTTGATCCGCATCAACCAGCGCGGCGAAATTCAAGTC
>JAUXWL010000241.1 GCA_030680155.1 Anaerolineales bacterium | reverse complement strand
AACAACTGGAATATTGACAATATCAGTATTTACAGCACCGATGGCACCAGCGGCCCGAACCCGTGTGTGATCGGATACAATTTCTATCTGAACGGCGTCCTGAGCGCTTTCACCCCGGATACGAACTATGTCATTCCGCCCAACCAGGTTGTCTATGGACAGAATTACCAGGCTTGCGTCAGGGCAGTTTATGGCAGCGGTTACAGCAACCAGATCTGCGTGAACTTCACCTCAAAATTCCTCTATCCTGCCCGCGATCTTACGGCACAGGGGATAGAATGCAATGCTTACCTGACCTGGAAGAAACCGGTAACCTTAGCCGATGCACCCCAGATCTTGAGCATGACCCCAAGGGAAGTTGATCCGAATTCCACAACGGATGTTGCTCCTTATGATGTTGTTCTTTCCACACCTGTCAATTCAGATAACACAGATGCCCTTTGGGATGTTCTGTTTGGCTGGAACTGTACCCCTGCCTCAGGCCCTGGCGCCGGTCAGGCCGGTATCGAAACAGCAGGCGATTTCATCTATACCTCTGTATGGGGCGGCGTGAATGCCGGGCCTCCCTGGTTCTCGAAGTATAACAAAACAACCGGTGTACTGGTTGAAGCCTTCGATATTCCTGGTGTAACGGCAGTTCGCGATATGGCTTATGACGGCCAGTATTTCTATGGCGGCGCTGCAGCAACCACCATTTATAAGATGGACTTCACCACAAAGACGCTTGTTGGAACGATCACCGCTCCGAGCGCTGTTCGTCACATCGCGTATGATCCTGCAAACAGTGGTTTCTGGATTGGTGACTGGTCAACCATGTCGTTGATCAATGCCACCACCGGCGCACTCATTGCCGCCGGACCTGCCCAGGCCAATGCTTACGGCAGCGCCTACGACAATGATCCGACGGGAGGCCCTTTCCTCTGGGTTCATGCTCAGACGGGCACCCCGGCCGACCGCGTTGAAAAATGGAAGATCACAGGCACCACGCTTACCAACACAGGGATTAACTATAACCTGGGAACTGTTCCCGGTTTTCCGAGTGGTGGTATTGCCGGCGGCTTGTGTTCAGGCGATGTTGGCACCAAATTTGCGTTGATGGCGCTTGTACAAGGCACACCGAACTTTGTTTGTGCACTTGAACTTCGCGCCGGCGGCGGCGGTGGTGGTGGTTCCACCCCTGCAGGCCTTGTTGGTTACAACATTTACCGCGATGCTGCTTTCATCTGGTACAAACCGCATCCCGA
>JAUXWL010000234.1 GCA_030680155.1 Anaerolineales bacterium | reverse complement strand
TCAGTGCTGGCGAGACGGCGCGGGGAGAAGCGGAATGGAAAATTCGGATGCACGACGGTGCGGCGTCGAGCTGGCGGTACTGCTGGCGGCGGGGTCGGTTGGGGCGGCGGATTTTAATTCGAGCCTGGCCCCTTTAATTCCGCTACGCTTCATCGGCGACAAGGGACGATCGGTCTTCCCCGATGTACTGCCGATGCCGGCCCCGAGCCCATTCTTACAAATGGTAGATAGCGGCGCCACGCTCGCCCAACAGGCTGGCTATGTCGGCTTGGTAATCGCGCAGTCGGTGTATGACGGGGGCGTGGCGTTCTACAAAATGGGCGCCGATCTGGTCGCTAAAGACTTCGAATCCGCTAAGGAACACGGTGTGGAGGCTCTGACCTTTCTGCTCAGTATGAAGATTGGGGAGTCGACCAAGGCATGGAACTCGCTGAAACTGAAAGTCAAGCAATGGGCGTTCGACGTTCAGCAAGTGGCCCAAGGGGTGATCCGCAGGTCGCCGCTGGAGTTCCTCAAGAAAGGTCCGGAAGGCCAGCAACTCGTCATCAAGAAGGAAACCGTGCCGGATGCCTCCAATCCCGCGGCACCGCCAAAGGAAGTGACGAAACTTGTGAAGCCGGAGAAGGTCGCGCAAGAGGTTGTGGATTCCCTGAGCCTGAATTTGGATGGGTCGGTTGAGTACCGGCCGCCAACCGCACTGGGCGCATGCTTTGTGGCGGGCACACTGGTGCATACGAAGGAAGGTCTGGTGCCGATCGAAAAAATCAAGGTTGGCAATTGGGTGCTATCGCAGCCCGAGATGAAGGGAGATCACGCGTACAAACGCGTGGTGAACACGTTTGTGCATGAGGACAAGGAAGTCTGGCTAGTGGAGTATGTGGTTTCCGGTGAAATGACTGCTCGCAGTTTAGTGGTGACAGGAAATCATCCGTTCTGGGTCGAGAATCTTGGTTGGACCAGCGCACAGACTCTTGCACAGGGATGCAACTTGGAGTTGCAATCTGATCCAGAGGCAAAGACCGAGACATGCTACGTGTTTCGGGTGCGAAAAGTGCTCTCCACGGAAATACCTGATGTCGGCTGGACTTACGACAGTGACATGCACGGCGAAGTGGGGCCCACTATTGATTTGCGTGATGGCACGGTCAAAGTGAGCAAGACATTCGAAGGAGACACCTACAACAGTTTTGCGAAGGAACTTGGGCAGCATCTCAAGCGGCAAGTATTCAATATCGAGGTTGAGGACTTCCACACCTATTATGTCGACGGACCTGGGGTATGGGTACACAACGCCAATTGCGCCGCCCCGCATATTGATGGGACTGTTGCCCAAAAAGGGGTCCGCCTAAACAACCCAAGCGAAGCGAGTGCCGGTCTAAGTCCAAGAGCGGAGGCGTTTGTTTACTCGCAGGAAGGGGCCAATAGATTGGCGCGCAATCTTCCAGTCGCGCAGGGGTTGGTTCTAGTAAGGAGACCCTCAACGACGAAAAATGGCGACGCGATCCGATTGTCCGAGAACGCTCCCGGCGCGATGACAATGTCAGTACGGTCAACAATCTCGATGGCATTTGCCGCGTATTTGATCACGCAGCGTGATGGAAGAGGGGTGATCCCCCTCGGGGAACTTGAACAAACGAACCCTTTGGGGGAGTCTCCGGTTACCAAGCCAAGAGACCATCA
>JAUXWL010000216.1 GCA_030680155.1 Anaerolineales bacterium | reverse complement strand
AAAAGGTTTCCTGCCGCCTTTCCAAAGGACTTGTGTCACGCCTTCTGGCACAGAGCGGCTCTCCACCTGCCGCTGATTGCCTTCGAGTTGGACAAAGTACACATCATGCCCGCCATCAGAGATAGCTTTCAGGAAGCGATAGTCGTGCGTGGAGTAACCGAGGGAGAAATAAATGAGTTTCAAAGTTCCACGTTCCAAGTGTCAGGTTCCATGTCTAGGGGCTTGGTGATGGCTTGTTGGGACGGCGCGGATTTTTCAGGACACTTTGCTTCAATCCACCGATGATAGCTTTGGTCTTCTTCGCTTGATCGTAACAGGCCTGGAAAACATTTGGAGCGATGTGATTTACATCCAAGGCGGCATAACAAAGAGATCGGACTTGCACAGCAGAGCGGCGTGCCATACCCAAAAAGCGCGCAAATTCAGCGGAAGATTCATTATCGAAGCCTTCGGCGATATTCGTCATGAAAGAAAGCGCCGCTGCTCGAAACTGATCTCGCATTTCAAAGTCTTTTGCAAACGATCCTTCTGATGAAACCCGATACGCCAATTGCGTTAACTTCCGCGCCACCTGCCAGGCGATCAAACCTTCAAACCTTGTCACTGCTGTTATTTCATCCTCCTTTGGATATTGTGAAATGAAACCTGGAACCTGAAACGTGGAACATGGAACTTACAGCCCTAAATCCGTCCAGCGCAGTTCCTTGCCTTGGGGCATATCCGCCAGCGCTTTCGTGCCAATGACATTCTCAATCTCATGCGGTTTAATCGCGCCAATCGCGGCGGGACGCAGGACATCGATCATATCGCGGGTGAAGACTTCACCTGCCTTGACATCACGCGCGGCGCGCAGGCAGCGGCGTTGGACGATCTTCGTCTCCTGCTCGTTGTCGGCGATGAATTTATCGGAACTTCCGAGCGAGCGTTCGAGCAGACGAGTCTCTTCGACCATCTTCGCCCAGTTTTCGGGATTCATCGCAAACTTGTGGTCGGGACCTTCGCGGTCATTGCTGTCGGTAAAGTGACGTTCGATCACGCGAGCGCCCAACGTCACCGCGCCGAGAACAGGGGCGACAGAATGGGTGTGGTCGGAGAGTCCGAGGATCACATCGGGGAACATTGCCGCGTAGGTTTTCAACACGTTGATATGCAGGTGGTCATAATTATTCGGGCTGGCAGTGTAATTGGTGTTGCACTGCATCAAAACCAATTGCTTGTTAATCTTCAATATCGCATGGACGGCTCGCTGAACATCACCAATATCCGCTGCGCCTGTGGCAATGAAAAATGGTTTCCCCTTACCCGCCATGCGTTCCAGCGCTTCGATCCAGTCAATTTCACCGGAACCTGCCTTGTACACTTCCACATATTGGTCGAGGAAATCCATCGCTTCGAAATCATAGGGCGAGGAGAAATAATCAATACCGACTTCGTTGCATTCCTCAACCAGAGTCATGGACCATTCGAATGGAATGGAAGCGCCCTTGTAAACCTCAAACACAGACTTCTTCCAGGTTGCCTGATGTGAAACCTGCCCGCCGCTCATGGCTTTGAAGCCATAATCTGAGACAATCTTCGGCGCGTCGAAATTCTGAAATTTGGCGGCATCCGCGCCTGCCTCTTTCGCAAGGCGGATGAGTTGCTTGGCCCGTTCCATGTCGCCGTCGTGGTTGGCGGCGATGTCGGCGATGAAATAGGTGGGGTGGTTTAAGCCGATGGTTCGATTACCGAATTTGATTTCCATTTTGTTCTCCGAGTGAAAATCTAGGATTCTGCAGCATGGGTATGCCGATGATGCAGGTCTGGCATGTGATGGTGCGAATGGACAGCCTCATCATGGCTGTGAGGATGCGAATGTTTTTTGGCAAGATCGCCTTTATGGTCATGGTCGTGATGCCCATCATCGTGCGAGTGTGCATGCTCGTGGAAGGTCAATTCGTGAATATGATGGTGTTCATGCTCTTCGTTCACCAACAAATACGCCCCAACAAGCATAAAAGGTAACGCGCCTAATAACCACCAGGATGGGAATTCACGAAATATCAGGAACGATAATAGGATACCCGATATTGGGGCTGTGGCAAACAAGGCGCTGGTACGGGCGGCGCCAAGTCCGCGCATGGCATGGATAAAAAAAACAATACTCGCGCCATAACTGAGACTGCCCAATACCAACGCGCCCAACGCAATGCCCCACACAGGGAATTGATTTCCCAACACACCAGCCATGCTCAGCGAAAAAATTCCCGCTCCCAATCCCTTTATTGTGACGATCACCAATGGGTCTTTGGCGGAGATATTGCGGGTGAAGTTATTATCCATGCCCAAAAGAATACACGCGGCAAGGATGCCCAATGCGCCGGGGGAAAATCCCCATTCGGCGTTCAGGTTTACTGAAAGCAGGATAACCGCAATCGTTATCAATGTAATCGCCCACCAGGCACGGCGACTGATGGACTCTTTGAACACAAAAAAGGCGATTATGGTTGTTGCAGCGCCCTCAAAATTCAACAGCAGGGATGCGGTAGCGGCGGGCGTATTTTTCAGACTGAACAGCAAGGTGATCGGAGCAGCTACACCGCCAGCAAAAATAGCCCCGATTAGCCACGGCATATCCGATTTTTCAATTTGTGCTTCGTGAGCAACCCCACGCTGGTTAATACGCTGAAAGATTTTTACGCCTAACAAACCGATGCCGCTGCCCAAATACAAAAACGCGGCAAGCGGAATGGGTTCCACTTCCCCTAAAAGCAGCTTTGCCAGCGGCGCGCTCGCGCCGAACAACAGAGCCGCAATCAGAGCTTGAAGAATGGATGAATTGTGGCTTCGATTCATAAATTTTGATCTTCCGTTTTTTGTGATATTGAAATGAACGATTGATTATCTCCCAATCCTGCCCAAATGCGTGTTGTGGAAGGAGTCTACGTGTTTCAAGCCGTAGCCGAGGATGCGGTCGAAGCTGGAGTGGGCGAAGAGCAAGATGCCAGCGAACATCAGCCACGGGACGGCAAGCAGGGCGCCAAAAACATACAGCGTAATCCCAAGCCCTTTGTGGTGGATCAGGTTATAG
>JAUXWL010000215.1 GCA_030680155.1 Anaerolineales bacterium | reverse complement strand
TCCGAAATCTCATGCGACGGTTTGAACTCGCCGCTTTTTATTTTACACAGATACACAATGCCAAGATGGGGAAATTCCCTCGCACTGGCGACTTTCAAAAGCCGGATTACTTCGATCTGCATCCCTGTCTCTTCGTGAAATTCACGCACTACCGCCTCGATGGGTTGCTCCTTGTATTCAAGCGCCCCGCCGGGAATCCCCCACTCAAATTTGCGGTACGTATGCTTGAAAAGCAAAATCCTGCCCTGTTCATCAAAGATCAAGGACGACACACCCGCATTGAATTTCGGCTGGGTTAACCTTGTAGCAAGAACATGCAGCCACATTGGCAGCAGGCGCCAAAGGTTCAGTAAAATTCTCATCAAAATCAGGAAATACTGCCTTCGTTCAGTTTCTTTTCAACCATCCCCAAGAACACATCCGCTGATTGCAAAATTTCGCCAGCCGTTTCACGATCTATTTTTGAAGACTCACGATAATCCCCCTCCTGCCTGGATTCAAACGCATCGTGAATGAACCTGCTCATTTCCTTGGGAAACACTTTCTGCTTTACAAAGTATTCATCGAAATAAGCAAGCGCGCCCTGATGTTTTGCAGTATCTTTGTCGATGGAAATCATTAACGCCAACACAGCATAAAACATGGAATATGCCCGATTGACAATGCTGATCGGAGTGCGCTTCAGATCGTAAAGGGCGTGAGCATCTTTCAGAACTTCTCTTGCCTGATCAAGGCGATATCGAATTAACGCCTGTTTATCCACCCTTTCCTTCTTCATGCAGGGACTCCCTCTTTCTTAATTGCTTTGTAAAACGGCGAAATGGTGTAATACTCCATTTCCTGCGGCGTGGTCGGGAAGGTCGAAATGATCTTCCCAGCCTCAAACCCGACTTCCCATGCCACACTGGAAACCAACTTGCGCGTTTCACGGTTTACAACCGGCAGAACAACCAGCAAATCAATATCCGAGTACTTCGTTGCATCGCCACGCGCCTGAGAACCAAACATAATCACCTTGACGGGAACCCCTAATTCCCTCGTCAAGCGCTGACGGACTTCTGTAGCAAGTTTCAGGGCGCGAACCCTCGGGCGCAACTTCTTCATACAATAATTATAACCGCAAGCCTTTCCACAAAAAAGCGAGCCGACATCTCGTCCGCTCGCTGCTGATCACTGTTCACTGATTACTGACAACTGTTCACTGACAACTGGCTCTACCCGCCCAACGTCTCATTCAACCAATCCAGGAACCCCTTCTCCTGCGGCTTGACCGTCGTGCCGAGGCTCTCCGCCAGTTTCTCGAACAACTCGCGCTGTCCCTTGGTCAACTTGGTGGGGACTGCCACATTGACAATGACGATCTCATCGCCGCGCTGGTTCTTGTTGCGCACGTGCGGCACGCCTTTGCCCCGCATATGAAATACTTTTCCGGGCTGAGTGCCAGCGGGGATCTTCAGTTTATCCTCACCATCCAACGTGGGGATGGTCACTTCCGCACCCAAGACCGCCTGAGCAATGTTGATATCAAGATTCAGAATCACATCCTGGTCGCGACGCTTAAAGAACTTGTGCGGTTTCACATCCAACACGAGGAACAAACTTCCCTGCGGACCACCATTCTCACCCGGCGCACCCTCCCCATTGAGGCGGATCTGCGTACCCACATCCACGCCAGCCGGGATGGGAACTTTCTTCTTGACCTTCTTGCGTTCCAAGCCATTGCCGCGACAGGTCGTGCATGGCGATGAAATTGTCTCGCCGCGTCCGCTACAGGTTGGGCATGGCGCGGTTTGCACCATCTGACCCAGGAAGGTCTGACGCACCTGACGCACTTCACCCTGACCGCCGCAGGTTCCACATTTTACAGGCGAGGTGCCGGGTTCGGCGCCGTTGCCGTGACAGCGCGAACAAGTCTCATCGCGGGCAAACTCGATCTCCTTCTCGACACCGAAGACCGCCTCCTCAAAGGTAAGCGAAACCTGCATCTGTAGATCCCGCCCACGGCGCGGAGAGCGGCGCGAACGTCGTCCAGTGGAGAATCCAAATCCGCTAAACAGATCCTCGAAGATGTCGTTGAAGTCGACGGTGTAATCCTGATAGCCGCCGCCCCCCATGCCGCCCAGCCCAGCCTTGCCGAAGCGGTCATAGCGCGCGCGTTTATCGGTATCCGACAACACGCCATAGGCTTCGTTCACTTCTTTGAACTTCTCCTCGGCGTGTTCTTCCTTGCTCACATCGGGATGATACTGACGCGCGAGTTTACGGAACGCGGCTTTGATCTCATCATCGCCCGCGCCCTTGCCCACGCCCAGAACTTCGTAATAATCTCGGTTGCTCATATCGGGTCAAACGTCCAATGTCAAACGTCAAAAGTCTTATGACCTTCGACGTCTGACGTTTGACGAAATTACTCCTTCACTTCCCCATCCACCACATCGGGTCCCGCTTCGGATGTAGATTCCGCTTCACCCTCACCCGACGGTTGATTCTGCTCATAAACGGATGCGCCAATCTTTTGAATTGCCTGGCCCAACGCATCGGTGGCGGCTTTGATCGCTTCGACATCCTCACCCTCCACCACGGATTTGACCTCCGCAGTCCTGGCTTCGACATCGCTCCGCACTTCCGCAGGGACTTTGTCGCCGAACTCGCGCAGCGCCTTCTCTGCGGCATAGGCCGTGTTATCAGCATTGTTGCGGACTTCGATCAATTCCTTGCGCTTGCGGTCTTCCTCGGCGTGAGCCTCGGCATCCTTGCGCATCTTTTCAATTTCCGCATCATTCAAACCGGAGGACGCGGTGATGGTAATGTGCTGGCTCTTGCCCGTCGCCTTATCCTGTGCGCTGACTTTCAAAATGCCGTTCGCATCCACATCAAAGGTCACTTCCACCTGCGGAACACCGCGCGGTGCGGGTGGAATGCCGTCCAAAATGAACTTGCCCAGCGACTTGTTATCCGTTGCCATCGGGCGCTCACCCTGCAAGACATGGATTTCAACCTGAGTCTGATTATCCGCCGCAGTGGAAAAGACCTGTGAACGGCGGGTTGGGATGGTGGTATTGCGTTCGATCTGAGCCGTGGCGACGCCGCCCAACGTTTCAATCGCCAGCGTCAGCGGAGTGACGTCGAGCAGAAGAATATCTTTCACTTCGCCGCCGAGCACACCTGCCTGAATTGCCGCGCCAATGGCAACGACTTCATCAGGATTGACACCCTTGTGGGGGTCTTTGCCGAAGAACGCGCGCACGCGGTCCTGGATGGCGGGCATACGGGTCATACCACCGACTAAAACAATTTCATTGATATCGCCAGCATTTAATCCAGCGTCAGCCAATGCCTGTTTGACAGGAGCAATCGTGCGGTCAACCAGATCCGCGGTGATCTGCTCCAGCTTGGCGCGGGTCATGGTCATCACCAAGTGCTTGGGACCCGTCGCATCCGCCGTCAGATACGGCAGGTTGATCTCGGTCTGCATCACGGTGGAGAGTTCGATCTTCGCCTTTTCGGCGGCTTCCTTCAAACGCTGCAATGCCTGACGGTCATTGTGCAGATCGATGCCGTTGTCCTTCTTGAATTCGGCGATTAGATGATCCATGATGCGCAGATCGAAGTCGTCGCCGCCGAGGAAGGTGTCGCCGCTCGTGGCGCGGACCTGGAACACGCCGTCGCCCACATCCAGGATCGAAACATCGAAGGTACCACCGCCGAGGTCATACACAATAATGACTTCGTTCTTCTTCTTATCCAAACCGTACGCCAGCGAAGATGCGGTCGGCTCGTTGATGATGCGCAGCACTTCCAAGCCCGCGATCTTGCCAGCATCTTTGGTGGCGTTTCGCTGTGCATCATTGAAATAGGCAGGCACCGTGATGACCGCCTGCGTGATGGTCTCACCTAAATACGCTTCCGCATCCGCCTTCATCTTCGAGAGGATCATCGCTGAAACCTCCGGCGCGGAATATTCCTTCTCACCCAGAGTCACACGCACATCGCCATTGTCCGCGCCATTGACAGCATACGGCACGCGCTTGCGGGTGCGCTCCACTTCGGGGTCATCAGACTTGCGTCCCATGAAACGCTTCACCGAGAAGATCGTGTTCTGCGGATTCGTGATCGCCTGATTGCGCGCCACGCGCCCCACCAAACGCTCGCCATTCTTATTCATCGCCACCACAGAAGGGACAAGTCGTTCACCCTCCGCCGATGGAATGACAATCGGTTCCCCGCCCTGCATCACTGCCGCAACGGAGTTGGTCGTACCTAAATCTATTCCTATAATCTTTGCCATGATTGCTCCTCAATGATTGTCGAAGATCAAAAGTCGAAAGTCAAAACCTTTGACCTTCAACTTTCGACCTTTGACTGAATTTACTGCGCCACCCTCACAAGGGCGGGTCGAATCACACGCTCACCGATCACGTAACCATTCTGAACCACATCGATCACATGTCCGCTTTCCACTTCTTCAGAAGGCTCATGCGAAATCGCTTCATGGAAGTTTGGGTCGAA
>JAUXWL010000212.1 GCA_030680155.1 Anaerolineales bacterium | reverse complement strand
GCGCTGGTTTTTGAAAGTGAATTAGCACGGGAGAATGCAAAGGAAAGATTACTGGCACGGGCGACGACCATTGAATCCGTTATCGGTGTAGGGACTGCCTGGGAAACAGCAGCCCAGGCTTTCGTCCGAGGGTTTGAGGCGCAGTTGGGAATCCAGTTTGAGCGCGGGGAGATGTCCCCATCCGAAATCCAAAGAGCAAATGAACTCGTCAACGAAAAATACGCGCACGCTGCATGGACGGAGAGGGTATGAAAAAAGTTTTGGTGTATGGCTCGTATGGATATACGGGGCAATTGATCGTTGAGCGAGCGATAAAGGAAGGATTGCAATTGATCCTTGCGGGGCGGGATGAAAATCAATTGCGCGCGCAGGCTGAAAAATATAATTTGGGGTATCGCGCATTCTCGTTGGATAACACCACCGCATTGGACTCTGCCTTGCAGGAAGTGGATGCGGCGCTGCATTGCGCGGGTCCGTTCGGGTTGACCTTTCGCCAAATGGCGGAGGCGTGCATCCGCAATAAAAAACATTATGTGGATATCAGCGGCGAGATCGAAGGTTTTGAGGCGCTTGCGAAAATGGATGAAGAGGCGAAACGCGCGGGCGTTATGCTGCTGCCAGGCGGTGGTTTCGATGTAGTTCCATCGGATTGTCTTTCGGCATACACAGCGGGGAAACTTCAGAACGCAACGAGTTTGAATTTGTATATCAAAAGCATCGGCAGCGGAGCTTCGCGCGGCACGGCACGTTCGGGCGTCGAGAACAGTCACAGGCAGGGACGCATCCGCCGTGATGGAAAAATCAAAACCGTGCCTGGCGCGTGGCATGTGAAGCGCATGGACTTCGGGCGCGGTGAATCGCGCGTCGTTTCCATTGGCTGGGGCGACGTGAGTACGGCATATCACAGCACAGGCATCCCGAACATCACCGCGTACATGGGTTTCCCCAATGCCATGATCGACGGGTTGTATCTCACGCGCGTCATTGGCCCGTTGTTGTACACACGCCCGATGAAAAATTTTCTCAAATGGCTGATCGGCATTTTGATTCCCGCAGGTCCATCGAAAGAGAAAAATGAAACAGGTTTTAGTTTGATGATCGCTGAAGTCAGCGACGGAACAAAAAGCGTCCGCGCAAAACTGCGGACGCCTGAAGCGTATCACCTGACCGCGCTCACCTCCGTTGAAATTATGAAACGCATCCTTGCTTCGGATCACAAGGCGGGATTCCAAACCCCAAGCACAGCCTACGGCGCGGATTTTATTTTAGGATTCGACGGAGTGCAGCGCAAGGATTTGTAATTGTCATCGCAACGCGCTTCGGGTCTCCGCTTGCCTGTGATAAAATCTGCCAAAGATGAAGGAGTTTGCCATGAAACCCGGTGACTATATTGGTTTATATATCGATGACAAGTTGGTCTACACTGGCGTTCTAAAAGACATGGGTAAAATGGAAAGCGGGCGAATGGTATATCAGGTATTGCTGGTAAAGAACATCTTCCAGCGCAATTTTCCTGAAATCCATTTTGACCCCGACATTCGCCCGGCAACATTCGAACAATTACAGGATGAGATCAAACGCCTCAAAATCAAATTGATGAAGCAGCTCGAAAAGTTGGAGGGAAACCATGTCGCAGAACTCATCGAAGAAAAAGAACTCCATAACATCATTGGATGAATACGACCAACTATCGCAACTGTACTCAGACGCATGGGATCGTGTGCAATCTGGCGGGACAGGAGCGGGGTACAGTGGCATCCATTATGAAGTCTTCAATGTAATTAGAAAATATGGCAGGGTTGCAAACGGACGGGATGAAGCCCTGTCTGAATTGAAGAAATTGCTCAAAGAGTTCGAAAGGGAGCATCTGGGGGAGAAAGACAAGTCAGATGAGGATTATTTAAGTAAGTTTGACGATCTATAAAACAAAAGCGCTCCAACATTCAGGCGCTTTCTGTGCCGTCATAAGCCGCATTTATACCCAGCGCGGTCACAAATTGCGCTTTTTCAAAGGCGGGAAAGCGCAATTTGTACCCTACGGGCATGATATGACCATGGGCATTATATGTGCATCTATTCACTTCAACGCACTGCTAAACTTCCTCGCGAACTGCCTCGCCGCCTCTACTGGATTTTCGCTCCCTCCAATCGCCTTCACACATGCCGAGCCGACAATAACACCATCCGTGAGTTGACCGACTTGTTTGGCTTGTTCGGG